>CAZAZN010000135.1:0-1538 GCA_964489665.1 uncultured Thermofilaceae archaeon | reverse complement strand
TGGTCCCCGTTTACCGCGTAAGCTACCGTTAACGCGGCTAGCGCGCTGGTTAGTAGGGAGAGCGCTGATGTGAGGACCATTCTTTTCATCCTGCGCCTAGATTTCAATACTTGACGCGACGCCAAGGCCTAGCACCTACCTCGGCTATACCGGCGATAAGGCCTTATTGTACTTTCCCAGTTAGCTCGTTCTAGTCTTCTTCTCCAACGATATCGCTAAACGCTCGATCTTAACGGCATCGTCCTCTTTAACGCTCGCCTCTATATAGTCGCTCTCCTTAAGCAGGTCCCTAAGCGAGGGATCGTAAGTGAGAACGGGGAGCCTTCCGATCGAGCTCTCGAGCCTAAGGTGGCTTACGAGCTCGGAGAGGAGATCAACCATCTCGGCGACCTGGCTCTTGACGATGGCGAGCTTGTCCTTGGCGTT
Source organism: uncultured Thermofilaceae archaeon (assembly GCA_964489665.1). GTDB lineage: Archaea > Thermoproteota > Thermoprotei > Thermofilales > Thermofilaceae > CAZAZN01. The sequence goes on along the minus strand of CAZAZN010000135.1, from coordinate 1,112 downwards.
ATAAAGCTCTCGCTTAGCTTCTAGGAGCCTTAGCCTAACATCCTCCTGTACATCCCCCCTCCTAATCAGGGAGTCGATGATTAGTATGGCGCGGGAGAGATGCTCGTTCATCAACACCCCCTAATGTACCCTCCCCCATCGTCTTATGCTGCTATCAGAAGAGGGGAGATCGTAATACCGAGAGATTTTTCCGATATGCCGATTGGAGCGCCGCCTAGGGTGCGAGGGCGGAGAAAAAGCCCCTGACTACGAGTCCAAGTGCTCCCGGCAGCGTTGTGGCCTTTAGGAAAGTCCCGCTCCTCAACACCTTGACCCTGAAGGATACTGGAGGGTGTGAAGTCCAGGCAAGCCACGATAGCAGCTCCCATCTTCTAGAGGTACGGCCGCTAACCTTCTCTAGAGCAGCCGCTAGCTCGAGCGGGCAGCCCAAGGCGGCCGCTGCCAGGGCATCGGCCCTAACCTCTAAGGCCTTAGCTATCATCGACAGCAGCGCCGCTGACGTCACGACGTAAGCTAGTAGGAGGGTGGGGTTCACGTAGCTAGACGACGCGTGTAGGATTAGCGCGGCCCTAATAACGTACTCCAATACGCTAACCACCCCTAAGATGAGCATATCCCGGTTCTTAACGTGGCTAAGCTCGTGCGCTAACACGGCTGCCAGCTCCCTAGGTGTTAGGCGGGCTATCAGTCCGCTGGTCACTAATAAGGAGGAGAGGGAGGGCGATAGTCCCAGCGCTGCGGCATTTAGAGTGTAGACGTTTACCAGCCGTACGCGGGGAAGGGGCTTTATACCGACCTTATAGGCGACGTCTAGCAGGAGCTTAGGTAGGTTAACTACCCTCACTCTAACTGAGTTCTCACCTGCAGGTATCTTCAACCTAGAGATTATGGCGCGGAGCTCACTACCGTCTGTTGAAAAGTCGCACGCGGTCAGGTACTCGTAGAGGAGGCGGCGCAACCTGCCCCCAGCCCTCTTAAGCGCCTTTATCTTAGACTTAATGCGCTTGCCGGAAAGCTCTATCTCGACTATCGCCACTCTACCTCCCTCTACTCCAATCTTCCAGTCGCTTACCACGGGGGGTACGAGGCTCGGAACGATTAGGACGGCGGCT
>CAZAZN010000134.1:0-1609 GCA_964489665.1 uncultured Thermofilaceae archaeon | reverse complement strand
CCTCAGAACTCGGATACCTCTCAAGCAGCCACTCACAAAGAGCCCTGCACACCTCCTCCTCTCTAAGTGTCTTTTTCTTTTTATGCTTCTTTACCACGGCTACTCCCTAAGGATACTTAGCACGGTTAGCGCGTTATGCTTTTTCCGAAGAGACTATCGTGTAGGCGGCCTGACGACTAGGTACCTGGGCATATAGCCTATCCGCGTAAGCCTATCTACGGCCTCTAGGCGTAGCTCGAAGACGAAGCCCTCAGGCCTATCCCTCCTCCTCCAGGCCCAGTAGCAGGCCCTTTGAACCATCATGCGCTTAGCGAGGCCCGAGCTCACGACTAGATAGATCTTCCCGAAGGCCTCGAGGTAGGCGTCGAGCATCTTGGAGACCTGGTAGAGGGGGTTCGACATGCTCTCGCACTCTATATGAACCTTAACCTCCCTACCGCTACTATCCAGGGCGTACACGACTAAGTCGGACCTGTGAGAGCCGCCGCTATACCTGAACGTGCACTCCGAGGGGTCCTCGAACTCCGTTACGACCCTCTCGTACCCGGCGTGCTTTAGGCGGATTTCGGTCTCCCTAATTAGCTTCTCGTTGTCGAGGTAGAGGCCCTTCTCCTTCAGGACCTCCGCGTGGAGGAGGCTCCAAGGCTTCCCGAGTAACACTTCGCAGGCGACCTCGCCGTGAGGCGATGGGAAGAACACGTCGAAGCCCTTAGCCTGACGCGGCGTCTTGACCTTAAGCACGTCTAAGACGCCCTGCCTCTGCAGCGAGTTGAGGAGATGCTCGGCCTCCCTCCTGCCGACCTCCAGGGCCTCCGAGACCGCCCTAACCGTGCAGTACCCCCTCAGGACCAGCTCTAAGGCCTCCCTCTCCCTGTCCGAGAGCCTCTCCAAGCGGACTCTCACCCTCCGAGGGTCAACGCTGGTCCCGGGCTCCGCTGTAGTATCTCCTGAGGCCTCGGGAGATACTATAGCCCTGGCCTCGGCGGCTAGGAGCCTTGAGCGCCACTCGTCTAGCCCGTCGGCTAGGGCGGCTATGGCGTCTAGGACTCCCTCCGGCCTCCTCTCGGCGTACAGCTGGGGGAAGAACACCTTAAGTAGAGACTTTAGCCGCCGCTCGGCGTCGTCAAGCGTCTCCCTCAGCGCCTTGTTCTCCTCCTGAAGCCTCTCTAGGAGTTCCCGGTACTGGACCAGGAGGGCCTCGAGCTCCTCTACCCTAGCCTCCAGGTTCCTGCGCCTCCAGATCAAGGCGCCCTCCCCTTGGAGAGCAGCTCTAGCCAAGGGTTCCCGACGGCGAAGGACGGGAGCTCGAGGTCCTCCGTCGAGGCCTCGGAGGGCTCTACGGCCACTGTAGCGACGCCTCCGGCCTTGACGGCGTCGAGCAGGGCCCTCAGCAGCCCAACCTGCTCCCTCAACAGCCTGTTCTGTTCCTCCAGTAGCTCCCTGAGCTCCCGCAGGGCGCTGAGCGTATCGGCCCTGTCAAGCAGCTCCGAAATGGCCGCGCTCAGGGTAAGCCCCCTAGGCCTAGCGTACTCCTCCAGCCGCTCCTTAACCTCGACCAGGACCTTGATCGACGCGTACCTGGACATCCGGTAGAACGGCGTTCCACCTT
>CAZAZN010000133.1:0-1618 GCA_964489665.1 uncultured Thermofilaceae archaeon | reverse complement strand
TCTTAACGTAGCCGAATATTCGCCTAATGTTCCTAGAGCTTATGCGCTCACACCCTCTAACGCCCTTAGGCGGAGGCACGTCTAATTTCAGGACGTTCACGTCGTACTCTGCTACCAGCCTTGGAGCTGACGTGGTAATAGTCACCGTCTCTCCCAGCCTAGTGGCCAGCTCTATCAGTTCCCGAGGTCTTAAGCCTGAGACTAGGGCGCAGGCGTATAGCTTGTCGATTAGGACCTTACTCCTCCTCGAGCACCGGAATTGCCTCAGGTATTTCGCTGGAATAATCTTAGCTCCCTCCGGGTCAGGCGTATAGGCGAGTTCCTCGCAGAGCTTAGCTACCGCGGCTTTAAGCTCCTCCTTTACGTATAGCCTATGAAGGAGCTCCTCGACGTCGCAGAGCCCGTCTAGAGCGGCGGATGCTACTACGATCTTAGCTAGTAAGTCCTGCCCCTCGATATCGTTTGCCGAGAGATTCACTTCCTTTGGGATCTTTAGCGGGCACCAGGTGTATTCCTTAGAGGTGTCAACAGAGCCTGGCGTGATGACTAAGTCGTATTCGCTCCAGTAGCTTGGCTCTGCTGTGCGCGTAGGCGGGTGTAGAGGCTGCGGGTGATACACCTCGCTAAGCACTTCTATGCCCGCTAGGTCGTCGTAGCGCCGTGCTATCCGAAGAAGATAATCTAGAAGACCTTTTGCTCTAAGTATGCCTACCAGTTTGAGTGCCAGCTTAAAGCTGGCCTTTGCGTCTTCATCTGGCACGTGTGGCGTGTACTCGATTCCGAAGGTCCTAGCTAGGTACTCTAATGAGTGGCTTTCCGCGCCCGGTAAGGCGATGAGGGAGAGCGTTAGCGTATCCAGCAGGGGGAAGGGGGCTAAATCTATGCCCTCTCTTTGAAGGAGGGGCGCATCGTGCTCGGCGATGTTGTGGCCTATTACCACCTTAGGCCTGAGAAGGTACAGGAATCTCCTAAGCCATGAGAAGGCTGCGGGCTCTGCCTCTCTCCTGTAAGTAAAGGCAGCACCGCACTTAGCCGAGGCGTAGATCCCGAACTCACGTATGAGTCTCCTACCATCTTCTACTAGAGTTTCAACATCTAAGGCCACCGCCTCTACGCCTTCGCTTAGCACCGTATACCTCGCGTCGGTGACTCCGAGGATATTACACGCGGTAACGAAGCGGTCGAATAGCGCGTTGTCGAAGAACAGGTCAACTATCCTTTTAGCGATCTCAGGGCTCCGCGCTAGCTTGACGTACCTCTTTTTCTTTAGCATCTGCCAGAGAGCGTCTAGGTCCTTCCTTTCGATCGCTCGGAGGAGCGCTTTCCTCGAGAGGTACCTCCTTAGCCAGTACGCCCCTACGATGAGCGTCGCTACAGCTGATAGGAGGAGTATCGCGAGGAAATTGGAGCTTAAAGGAACATATGCGATGGGCGCGGTAAGGGCCTGAGAGTTAAGCACCACGGTAAGTATATTCACTGAGACTATATTTTAGCTTTAATTTCCTTAATGGAATAAAGAGAGAAAGTACGGTCGACACATATCTATGTGCGCTAGCTTTGGCCTCCCCGTTCTTTAACCGCTTTAATGTTAGAGGAAGGTTTGCGGCTTGTTGGGGAG
>CAZAZN010000132.1:0-1629 GCA_964489665.1 uncultured Thermofilaceae archaeon | reverse complement strand
AGCTGCTGTCCCTCCCCTGGAACTCGGAAGCCAATAGGCACTACAGGTGGAGCTAGAGGAGCCGTTAGGAGAGTAGCCCTAGGCTACTAAACAGGCTGGAGCGTAGCTCTAACCTAGTAGGCTAGGCCTCGAGCAGCGGCGGCGGGGGATGCGCGAGCCAGGGCTACGCTTTTACACAGTCGCCTCCGCCCTGAGGCCGGAGACCGAGAGGTACGCTAGAAAGGTGTACGAGGAGCTCTCTAAGGCGCTTAAGGCATACGGCGTCGAGGGTGGAGGGCTCATCCTAAGCCCCGAGGACGTACCCGCGCGGGGAGAGTTCGCGATCGTGGCCGTCGCGACCGGCGGCACGGAGACCGCAATCCTAAAGCTCTACGAGTCCGGCAGCAGGCCCCTAATCCTCGTAGCTACAGGCCTCGCGAACTCCCTAGCCGCTGCCCTAGAGGCCGCCGCCGCGCTCAAGGCCAGGGAGAAGCCGTACGGGTGGAGTACTTCAAAGACTGGGACGCCGTGGACCTTGGCGCGGTCGTGGAAGGAGCTAAGGAGCACGCACGGCTTTACTCGATAGGGGCGCGCGTATCAGCGTGCTAGGCAAGCCCTCCCCCTGGCTCGTAGCCAGCTCCATAGATCGAGGGGTGGTCTCGAGGAAGCTAAAGGTAGAGTTCGTAGACGTGCCGCTGAGCGAGATCATAGAAGCCTTCAACCGTACAAGCCTAGACGAGCGCGACGTCGAGAAGGTTAAGGCGATAGCTAGGGGCCGCAGCACGCATCGAGGTGGAGGAAGCGGCCCTGTACACCGCCTACAGGCTGTACTTAGCGATAAGGGAAGTGGCCGAGAGGTACGCGCTGGACGCCCTAACCATCCGCTGCTTCGACCTCATCGACCAGCTCGGCACGACCGCCTGCCTCGCGCTAGCACTGCTAAACGCGGAGGGCATCGTAGCGGGCCGCGAGGGAGACGAGCAGATGGCCCTAACGATGCTCGTGCTATCCAGGCTCGCCGGGAAGCCCGCCTGGATAGCGAACCCTGTCCAAGTGGACTACGCGCGCAACGAGACCACCCTAGCCCACTGCACCGCCTCCCTCAACGCGGGCCCCTACAGGCTGAAGACACACTACGAGACGGGAGTCGGCGTCGGAGTTGACTAGTGTACGAAAAGGGGCTAGAGTGACGCTAGCTAGGATAAGCGGAGACGCAAGCGCAATGACTATAGCTACGGGCACCGTAGTCGAGAGTGGAATGGAGCTACCCATGCACTGCAGGACCCAGGTGAGGGTGCGGCTAGACGGAGACATAAGGAGGCTGCTGGAGAACGCCCTAGGGAACCACCAAGCCCTAGTACAAGCCGACGTAGCACCCCTGCTCAAGACCTACGCAAAAGCGCACGACATACACGTCCTAGAGGCCTAAAAGCGGAGCTAGGTAAACCACACGAAAAGTACAATCAAGCTGCCCAGTACGAGGGAGCCTACGCCCACCGGCAACTACACTTAGCAAGCATACGCCGCGTGGTAAAGCTTATAGCCATACGCCTACACCACCTATCACACGGGGGAATGAAGCACAGCCCGCGAGGCGCAGACCCCACAGAGGCCCCGTAGCCTAGCCCGGATATGGCGGCGACCGCGCTG
>CAZAZN010000131.1:0-1776 GCA_964489665.1 uncultured Thermofilaceae archaeon | reverse complement strand
GGGCCTAGGAGGCCTGCCTTGCTCCGGGCGCTCATCAGGGAGATACTGGGCACTAGGCCTGTGAGGCGTAGGCGGGGCGGGCCTAGGCTTAGGCGGATGGCCGAGGTAGCCATAGTGTATTGGGAGCTGTTTAGGAGCGTGGACTGGGAGGATGGGAAGCTTAGGGCGAGAGCTGGCCGAGCTAGTGCGTAGGAGCGGGTTCCTCGATAGGCGGGAGCCCTTCCTCTACCTGATAGCCCTCATAAACGAGTTCTTGGAGGAAAGGGGGCTCGGGCGAGCCATAATCGTGGGCGGCTACGCCGTCGAGCTGTACACGGGCGGCGCGTACAGGACCGGGGACGTCGATATAGTCGTGGAGGGAGCCGTAGACGTGGTTAAGGAGGCCCTCAACCTGCTTGGCCGCAGGGTCGGGAGGATGTGGGTTCTCGACGTCGAGGGCCTAGCGGCTAAGGCCGTAGATATAGCATCGAGGCTGTACGATAGGCCTAAGCCGCCCGTAGAGGTTAGGGTCGAGGGGCTAAAGGCCTACGTGGAGCCGCCCGAGGAGGCCGTGATCTCCTGACTGTGCGCCTGCCAGCGCCTGAGGTCGGACGTCGACTGCGAGAAGGCCGCGATGGTCCTAGCGGCCTAGTGGGAGAGGATGGACTGGGAGTACCTAGAGAGGAGGACCGAGGAGGAGGGCGTCCTCGAGTAGCTCAGGGAAGTATGCTGGAAGGGCTCTCAGCATGCTAGGCGGTTTTACGGTTTTAAGCTGTAGGCGAGGTTAGGTGTGGGGAACATGGTGAGCGTGGAGGAGGCTGAGAGGGCTCTTCGATTAGCGTTCGAGGAGGTTGAGAGGTACCGTAGGGATCGCGATGTGTTGAGGCTTAGGGATGCCTGTGAGAAGGGGTGGTTAGCGGTGGTCTTAGCGACGGATGCGCTGCTGGTAAGGTATGGGTATAGGAGGCCTGAGAGCTATAGCGAGAGGAGGAGGCTGCTTAAGGAGCTGGAGGGTAAGCTACCTGAAGTGGCTAGGCTAGCTCTTAGGGACAGGTTTGGCGCGAGAGGGTACTACTTGCACGTGCAGGGCTTTCACGAAGGTACCTTGGATGAAGCGGAGGTGGAAGAGGAGCTTAGGAAGGTGAGGGAGTATCTGCGGGACGTAGAGAGGCTTTTAAGGTAGCTATTAGTGGGTGGTTGGAGGGTAGCATACGGTGTTTGAAGGTGGGGTGCCTCGTCGCTAGGCGCGTCCTAGCTCTGCGGAGTACCGCTCTTCTTGAAGATCCTCTTATATGCATCTAATTCCTCCTCGTCGAGGGCGCTGTGCCTGATCCCTAGCTTGCGCATGAGGAGCCAGAGGTCGTCGATCCTTAGGCCTAGTGGCTCGGCCGCTTTTCCAGCGGAGATCCTGCCGCTAAGTAGGAGGCCTAGGACTGTGAAGAGCTTTTCCTTGTCGGGGTAGGGTACTCGCTCTCGCTCGATGACTTCTTTGAGCTCGGCCGACATGAGCGGCGCCTGCCTTAACCCCACGGCTTGCGCCCATGTAAGTGCTACACGGCGGCCGGTGACGGCGTAGCTAGGAGGGTGCCGTGCGGAGCCGAGTTCGTTAGGAGGCCTAGGAGCGTTAGATAGCTTAAGGTGGTGGACAGAGGGAGGCTGCGGCGTTACCTCAAGTCTTACCCCCAAGACCGTAAGGAGGGTGCTACGGGATGAGGGATTAGCGATCTAGCTAGCTTAGATCATGAGGACTCCGGGGGATTCGACTAACTTGTGGGTTGCTGGGTCTACGGCTAGCCC
>CAZAZN010000130.1:0-1782 GCA_964489665.1 uncultured Thermofilaceae archaeon | reverse complement strand
GGCTAAGGCTGGCCTCGATAGGGCTAGGGAGGAGTACCCGAGGGTGGGAGAGGTCCCCTTTTCCTCTGAGAGGAAGCGCATGACTACGGTGCATAGATCTCCTGAAGGCAGGATGCTGGCGTTCCTCAAGGGAGCTCCTGAGGTGGTTGTTAGGCTGTGTGAGAGCATACTGGAGGATGGGGAGGCTAGGCCTATCACTAACGAGGACGTTGAGACGGTGAAGAGGCTTAGCGAGGAGATGGCCAGTAACGGCCTTAGGGTCTTAGCTCTAGCGTATAAGGAGGTTGAGGAGGGGGAGGTGCGGGGAGAGGTTAGTGAGGAGTTCGAAAAGGGCTTCACGTTCTTGGGGCTAGTGGGAATGATCGACCCGCCTAGGCCTGAGGTGAAGAGAGCACTCGAACTCTGTAAGCGCGCCGGGATTAAGGTGTCTATGGTTACGGGCGACCACAAGCTAACGGCCGTTGCTATCGCTAGGGAGCTAGGCTTGTACAGTAACGGCGACTTAGTGCTTACAGGCGCTGAGCTCGATGGGATGAGCGACGAGGATCTCGAGAGGGTTGTTGAAAGGGTTAGGGTCTACGCCAGGGTCTCTCCGGAGCACAAGCTTAGGATCGTTAAAGCCCTCAAGCGCAGGGGCCACGTGGTTGCGATGACTGGAGACGGCGTTAACGACGCGCCAGCTCTTAAGGCCGCCGATATAGGTGTTGCTATGGGGATTAAGGGGACTGAGGTCGCTAAGGAGGCTTCCGACATGATACTCGCCGACGATAACTTCGCCACGATAGTTGAGGCGGTTAAGCAGGGTAGGGAGATCTTCGATAACATTAGGAAGTACCTAGCCTACCTACTGAGGTGTAACATCGCTGAGATCCTCGTGCCTCTGATAGCCTCGCTAGCTAAGCTCCCGCTGCCGCTAACAGCTATACAGTACCTGTGGATCAACCTGACGACCGACGGGCTACCCGCGTTAGCGCTCGGGGTAGATCCGGCCGACCCGGACGTCATGGATAGGCCTCCGAGGAGGCTCGAGGAGGGGGTGTTCAGCAGGAGGGAGGCGATGTCGTTCCTCATCGTAACGCCGCTGGTAATGGCGGGGCTGCTAGTGTTCCTCTTCGGCATAACGCTCCCGGCTGAGGGGCTAGTTAGGGCTAGAACCCTCGTATTCACGACAATGATCCTGACGGAGCTCGTGCTAGCGCTATCGTGTAGGTCGCTACGCCACCCGCTGTGGAGGGTAGGGGTATTCAAGAACAAATTCCTCATTGCGGCAATTGCCTCATCCTTAGCGATGCAGTTAGCCGTGCTGTATACCCCGGCGTTGCATAGCGTCTTTGACGTGGAAGCGCCGTCCTTAGGGGATTGGGGTAGGGCATTAGCTGTGGCTTTAGCGGTGTTCGCGCTCATGGAGGGCCTTAAGCTAATCCCAGAGAAGAAATCGAGATAAGCTAGCGCTAGACTAGCTATATAGATGAGGGGTTGAACCACCGCTGAGCAGGTGATGATACCCCGCTATCCCGAGGAACACTATAGCGCGTTAGACCTCAACTCTTAGCCCGTCGTACGCGGGAACTATCCTATAGGGCTTGAGCATCTCCTCCATCTCCTCGTGTAGTGGGCATGTAAGGTGGGAGAAGTGCGTGACTATGAAGGGCGTATGCTTACCTACCACGCCCTCGCTCTCTAACTTCTCCTTTAGGTTAAGCACGTCTTGGAAGCCCATGTGGTAGGGGAAGACCTTGGAGCTTAACCTCCCTAGCGTTGCCTCCACTATGACCAGGTCTA
>CAZAZN010000129.1:0-1806 GCA_964489665.1 uncultured Thermofilaceae archaeon | reverse complement strand
CGCCATACAAGTATATCCTTGAGCGATAGCCTACCCCTCCAGTGGCTACGTTGAAGCCTAGCCCATACGTAGTGCGCATTGTCTATTATCGTGATGTAGAGGTCGGGGTCTATCCTGTTAAGGTAGTAGAAGTTAAAGGCTGGGACTAGGTGCTTCTTCCACCTAAAGCACGTGTGAGTGCTTATGACTAGGTCCTTCTCGCTAGCGCCACGGTACTTATCAACCTTTCTCAATACTTCCTCGAAGGTTACTGCTCTAAGGTAGCTTAACGCGAAGTGGTCTAGATCTAGGATCTTACCCTGAGGTATGGATATCCCGAGCTGCTCCGACTTCTCAAACATTAAGCTACCGATGTCAACTATCTCTAGCTTTCCTCCTGAGAGCTCTTCAACCTGCCTAAGGTACTCGAGCCTCCCTGAGCCGCTAATCCCGGTAGCGAATATTATCAACGCGAGCCCCCGCTTCTACTAGACTCTTCCCCGAGAAAAGGTTATCTGAATAGTTTCAGAACTCTCTTGTAGGTGGCGTAATATCCTCTTCCGTTCCAGCGTATTCCGGATGACGGTAAGCGAGCTGCCGATTTTAAAATGCTGGGAGGAAAAGGATGGTGAGTGTATGAAGCTTCATGGAGACGTCTACCTGTTCGTGGATAGCGGCGAGGAATCTCGGCTAGCTAAACAGCTGCTTAGGGCTAAGGGGATACCGTTTAAGGAGATAAACGTAGAGAACAACGGGCTAAGGGGGTGGATGCTGTTCGAGTTTGGAACGACTAAGGCGCCCATACTAGCATCTGGTAACGTTGTACTAATAGGACTGAATGATATAAAGAAGTACCTAGAGAGGCTTAAGTAAGCAGCCTTCCTTAGCCTCTTAGGGCTTTAAATGGAAGAGATCGAGGTAGTAGAGATCGCGCTTACGCTTTCTTCCAAGCTTTGTGGAGAGCTAATTGAGTACGAGGATGCTCTCCTAGCTAAAGACGGGGACAGGTGGCTGGTAGTTAACGTAGACGGTTTCAACGCGAGCAGCGACTGGCTGCCCGGCATGACGCCTTATGATGCTGGGTGGAAGTCGGTTATAGCCGCGGTTAGCGACGTTCTCGTGAAGGGCGCTAAGCCCTGCTATATTTTAACTAACTTAGGAGTTCCGCGCGCGCTGAGCGCCGGCTTTCTCGAGGAGTTCTATAGGGGCGCGATTGACGCTGCGAAGACGGCTGGCGCTTCTCTAGGTGGAGGCGATACGAGCGTCCTAGACGGGGAGTTCTATGCGTCAGTGGTAGCTATAGGGTGGGCCGATAAGGTAGTGAGGAGGTCGGGGGCTAAGCCCGGAGACCTATTGGTGGTTACGGGGGAGTTCGGCGAGACGTCGGTGGCCTATAAGATCCTCCTGGAGGGCTACCCTCCTGTTAAGGGGTGGCGTAGGGCTCTGAACGCCGCCTATAGACCCTCCCTAATCGACCCTAGCGTCTGGCTCGAGCTCTTACCCTCAGTTTCCTCTGCGATAGACTCTAGCGATGGGCTGGCGATGAGCCTAGTTCAGCTAGCTGACGCGAGCGGTGTTAAGATCGTATTGGACGAGGTGCCAATTAGCGAGGTAACCTTAAGGGCATCCGAGGAGTGGGGGCTAGATCCGCTGGAGCTCGCCCTTTACGAGGGAGGGGAGGAGTACGCCTTCATCTTCACCCTAAGGGAGGAGGTAGACCTCCCTCGAGGGTTTAGCGTTGTTGGGAGGGTCCTAGAGGGTAAGGGGGTCTACGTCAAGAGCAGTAAGGGGCTGGTAAGGGTCGAGCCTAGGGGGTGGGTGCACGGG
>CAZAZN010000128.1:0-1840 GCA_964489665.1 uncultured Thermofilaceae archaeon | reverse complement strand
GGAGTACCCACCCATTATACAAAAACCATAACGGTTCAAGGGTTTATAAACCGGGGTTATATAGGTAAGGGGCGGTGATCTATGATCTTTTCAGTATAATCACTGCAATTTTCATTTTTCAATCGTGAGTTTCATCCTCTGTCTGGCCGCTTTTCGCTTATTCGTGACCTTTGGGATTATGCTCCATCTGTCCTCGTGCTCTATCACGGGCTTAATCCGGTTCTTGACAGCCCAGTACTTCATCTTGGGCATTGCGCCGTTTTTCTCGACGGTTCGCACGTCCCGTCCTTAGGTACCACTCTAGGACATGTTGCCACGGATTGAACTCCTTTAAGACTTCGAGAGCCCTACTCGGGGTCTCGCCTATCGGGAGGTCCTTGGGTGGGCAGCTGAGGTTCTCTCTGTGAAGTTCACCTCGACCCCACGCTAGAGGGGGGGCTAGCTCAGTAGTTCGGATTTAGCAACTCTTAGGTCCGTGAATGTTTTCCTTCGCGCGCAACTTCTAGCTCGATCTTTTAATACAGACTACTAAGGTATTCTTCCCTGTTAGCCGCTAATCTCGCTGGTGAGGGGCTCAGACGCAACGGGCGATAGAGCTTCCAGAGCCTAGCTGAAGCTTTATTGAACATATTCTCCGCTAGCTCTAGGGCCCATAGGGCCTGGCCCTTGCTGGGGTGGTAGTCTTCGTGAACTACCCTGTTCCTGAGGTCTCTTAGTATTTCTAGGGACTTGAACTCTTCCTCATCTATCACGCCAAGATCCTTCAGAATTTTCGCGAGTGTAGTAGGTTTAACTTCTTCCTCCTTAGCTGCTCGATGACCGCTATCCCCTTTGCACCTTTCGCGTCGATCAGCATCTTCTGGAGACTTGTTAGCACCGAGTCGTGGGCTAGCGAGATTACGGGGCTCCATGATACCGCTAAAGTATCTTCTAATCGCCTCTATCTTCTCGGCCGAGAAGGCTGTAGGTTGGTGCGTTTACGCGGCGCTTGCCGCTTAAGGGTAGAAAAAGCCGCCCGGCGCCGGTCTTAACGCCGGGCTTAGGCTAAGGCTTTTCACCTCTACTCTCGCCGTGAAGTGTATGGTGATTGAGGAGACTAGGTGGAGGGGGCACTTGGCGGCCGTCTTGCACGCGTACATGGTGCTGGCGATGCCCTCTGGCCCCGTTACGGTGACATCGAAGGAGCCAGTATAGACGCCCTCCTTTAACGGGTTTACGTTCAACTTCTCTAGCGCGTACTTGATGTCGAGGTAGGAGACGCATATCGTGAAATTGGTGAGGGTTCTGTTCGCGCATACGAAGCCGCTCGCCCCCCTCGCGCACATCGGGACCTCGGCTTTAACGCCTCCAGCCGGGTACGCTAGGTCCTTAGCGGGCTGGTCGTTAATTAGGAAGTCCACCCCGCTTATCGTACCGTCGCTCCTCGTCTTCAGGACTAGGTACACGTCGTACACGTACTTCTTCTCGTTTTCGCCTAGAGCATTGACCTCCTGCCTGCTGATCATGCTGCCCCTCAAGTAGGTGGTATAGAGGCTCCCGTAAGCGATGCGGCACTTCCTAACGACGACTTTCCCGGTTGCGCGGTACGTGTCCGCCCCGGCCTTCCTCAGCTTCAAGTGCAGGTCGACCTCCTCGCTCGCCGCTAGGCTCGAGATGCAGTGCTCCTCCCCGTCCCTTACCGCCTTACGTCCCTCTTCCTTGGCCTCGGCGTTTACCGCAATGGAGAGGACGACCTCGAACTCCTCCTCGCTGGGGGGAGCTGGCGGAGGGATGGAGCCTGCGGCATGGCACTCCGTAGCGTTCACCACTATGGGGATTTCAACGACTCCGCCCTCGTACT
>CAZAZN010000127.1:0-1844 GCA_964489665.1 uncultured Thermofilaceae archaeon | reverse complement strand
GAGACGCCCTGGTGAGGGGAGACGAGCCCGACGTGGGGTCGGCCGACACTGACGCCATGGGGCTAGCCGTCCTAGTAAAGGCCCGGGAGGTCGGGCTAAGCTCGCTACTAGCCGTCGGCGCGCTGGGGGCGGAGCTAGGAGGATGCATACCCATCGAGCTACTAGCCGAGAACGCCGTCGAGGTAGCTAAGATGGGAGGCTACCTTGGCTCCTACGAGCCCCGCGGCAGGGTTAGAGACGAGTTCGTAGCCGCAGCCACCCACCTCCTAAGCAAGGTCCCCTCCCTCATGCTAACCATATACCTAGACGCGCTAGCCGAAAAGTATGGAGAGCACTACTACGAGGTAGCCTACTTCAAGGGCAGGTTCAGGGTCGAGAAGCACCACAGGTACATCTACGTGTTCAAGCCCGAGACCGTAGCACGGCTAAACACCCTATGCCAAGTAGCGCTCAAGACGGGCTCCAAGCAGGCCGTAAGGAAGGCGATGAAGAACAGGAGGATAGGGCGGAGAAGTGGGCTGCGAAACTGGGAGAAAGCGCTTCAAAGGCTAGCCGCCAAGAAGTGGGACTACACAACCCTAGCGAGCGTTAACGCGCTAGCTTAAGGCGCTAAGGGTATACCGGAAGTATGCTTAAGTATTACCATCGGTTATACTACACGATGAGGTTCAAAGTTAAGGTAGGGCCTAAGGGGCAGATAGTCATCCCTAAGCCCATTAGAGAGAGGTACGGCATAAGGGAGGGGGGCTACGCATACCTAAGCCTCACCGAGAGAGGAGTACTAGTCTGTGGGGTGCCTGATCTGCAGTACTTATTGGAGAAGCTATCCGAAATAAGGTCCTCGTTCAAGCCCTCTAGGAGGCCTAAGCTAGGAGAGCTCGAAGAAGTTGAACTAGAGGAGGAGTTCGAATGAGGTTCCTAGACGCGAGCCTATTCATTTACCTACTAACCGCGGACGGCGATCTGTACAGCGAAGTCAGGGAACTGTTCCTAGACTCGGTAAGGCGTGGCGCCTGCACCGATGCGCTAGCGATAGACGAGTTCATGTGGGTTTGTAGGAGGAGGTACGGCGTACCGCTAGCTATCTCGATGAGAGCCGTTAGAGACGTGATACTACCCACCGTAGAACTCCTCGAGATAGGTGAGGCTGAGCTACTAGAGGCGCTATCAGCCCTCGAAGGGGATCTGCTCAATAAGCCGTCAGACGCTATCCACTATGGCGTAATGAGGACGCACGGCGTAAGCGAGATAGTAACGGAGGACCGCGACTTCGAAGGACTACCCGGCGTAACTAGGATCTGGCTATGCTAGCCCGCAATCGACCTTATAAGCTAACGGCTCGATCACTCTACTGCATGATGAGGCCCGTACTAGCCGATAAGTGACGAAAGGTCCCATTGCTGAAAGTACATGTGAAGAAGATCGCTACCCTAAACCCCACCTCAGCTTGCCGCTTCAACTACTCCTAAGAATCCCTGAGAGATCGGAAGGCCGCTGAAGGGCTAGGAAGGAGAAGTTAATCCTTAGCCATTTTTCATCAAACTCGACGGAGCTTCAACTTACTGAATCCGAGAAACTTCCCTTACCCCCTCCCACCGAATCCCCTTAAGAGGTATTATGCATGAGGAGGGTAGCCGGGAACCCCTTCAAACCCTCTTTTTCATTCGAGGAAATCCTAAACCATCCAGAGCTACTAAAGGCGACACAGGATAGCGCCTCTCAACTCTCTTTTCATTGAGAGTTTCTGAGAGGTCACGCCGCCGCCGCCCAGCGACGCTAGGAAGGTTTGGCTCTCAACTCTCTTTTCATTGAGAGTTTCTGAGAGTGGGGCCTCTTTGGCCCGG
>CAZAZN010000126.1:0-1846 GCA_964489665.1 uncultured Thermofilaceae archaeon | reverse complement strand
GTCCTTGCTCTTCCCGTCTAGGACGACTAGCTGCCTAACCTGGCTGCCCCGGATCCACACCTTGTTCGAGGTTAGGCTCACGTCTACGCGCTCGACGGAATTGAGGATCACGTCCCCATGGTCCGGGTTGACCGCCTCGACTCGCCCCACGAACAGGCCGCAGTCCGCCTCGACAACCGCCCAGAAGCCGGAGAAGGTTAGGAACGACGCGTTGTACTGGGCCTTGAGAGCTCTGCGGAAGTCGTCCGTAACCCTCGGCGCGTTCACCACCTTACCGATGCTCATCGGGCTAGGGCGCGCCGGGGAAAAAGGCGGCTAGCGGGTTCCCGTAAACCCCCCTCCCCCCTCTCTACCAGAACCCCTAAAAGTTCGAGTGGAAGGGGCCGTGCGGTATATAGTCAAAAGGAGGGGAGGGGGTTGAGGATAAGGCTCGTCGTCGAGGTGGACGACGAGTACGCCGGGTACCTCCTCTCCCTTAGGAAGCTCGACGAGGAGCTGATGGTCCTAGAGCTCCTAAACTACCTACTCGGCCTTCTCGATAAGGAGCCTCTGCCTGTCCACGTCTATGCGGATGACGACCCTCTCCCCCGGCTTAAACGGAAACCGAGAGTCGAGGGCGACTAGCTTGGGAACGTATATGACGTACTGCACGTACGTCTTGCCCTTAACCTTGGTCTTCCTCTCCGAAAATTTACCGATGCCAATTAGCACGTGTTGTGCGCGCATAGCCCACTAATCTACCCTTCGAGTTTTGCGTTAAAAATTTGCCTACAGCATGCCACAAACTCTTATATCAGTTAGCGCACTAACAGGAGGGCGGAGCATGAGGGCGACCGTCAAGGTCTCCATACCCAGGGACCTACACGAAGAGGTTAAGCGCCTAGTTAAGGAAGGCAGGCTTAGGCGAGCTGGGGTCAAGAACGTCTCCGACGCCTACGAACTAGCCTTACGCCTGCTCCTGAGGGTGGTGGAGGATGAGGAGTAGGCTAGCGCGCAAGGTCCTGGAATATAAGGCTAGGCTCCAAGAACTGCTGAATGACGAGCGGATCGTCTACAGCCTTCTAGCCGACCAGACGATTAGGGACGACTTTCTATTCGTCGTGGGGGCTCTCAGGATCAGGGTTCCCTTAGCTCCCGCAGTAGCTCGGGGTGTCTCTTCAGGATTTCCGCGAGCCTCCTCACGAGCTCCCTGGCCTCGGCCTCCCGCCTGAGCAGCTCCTCCTCCCTCTCCCTCCTTAGCCTCTCCAGCTCTTCTCGCAAGGGCCTTATCGAGGCCTCGACCATCTCCTTTATCCTCTCTAGCGGTGGCGCCGAGAGTACCATGAGGGCCCACATACCCCTCTCGTAGAGCTGCCTCAGCCGCTCCCGCGTGAAGCGGACGTACCAGTTCTTGTGGCCGAGCATGGCCTCCACCGCCCCGTAGGGCACCCCGGCGGCCTCCAAGTTCGTCCTAAAGAACTTCCTCAGGGTGTAGAGGTGCCTCGCGTAGTAGCGCCTGCCGGGGTACTCTATGCGGTCGTCGAGGCCCAGCCTCCTCAGGAGCTTGTTCCACGCGACCTCCGCGCTGTTCACCCTGTAGAAGCCGCTTTTGCTCCTAGGGTTGTAGAACAGCGGGAAGTCGGGGTCCTCTACGTCGTAGCCCCTCGCCTCCAGCGCCTTTAGGTGCTCGGCCAGCAGCTGGGCGCACTCTGGGTGGGCGAACGTCGTGTAGCTGAAGTCCTTCTTCGCTATCGTCGCAGGGACCCTCACGGTTACCACCTCCTCGGCCTCAGCCGCGTCGTAGGGATGGGGATCTAGGTCGCCTACGCGCAGCACCAGGGCCTCGCCTGGGCGCACGCCCGTCGCG
>CAZAZN010000125.1:0-1872 GCA_964489665.1 uncultured Thermofilaceae archaeon | reverse complement strand
GCCGGGAAGGGCCTGCTCGAGCACCCGGGCAGGCAGGGCCTCTGGGAGAACGTGAAGTGCAACTGCAAGCTATAGGTAGCTCACTATGGACCTGGCTAGGCCCAGCACCTCCCTCATCGCCGTCTCCACCCGCTCGGGCTCCCGCTCGACCAGCTCCTTGAGCTCCATGACCCTCGCCATCCAGGGGTTCCCCCTCCTAGTTACGTTAGTCACGAACACGAGGTAGTAGTGCTCTTCCTTGGAGCTCCTCCTCACGCTAATGGTCTCTATTATCATCTCCCTCCCCCTCCGCGCCTCTATCGACTTCAGCCTCCTAACGAAATACTCTATCACAGCGCGCCTCAAGTTCCCGAGCCTCTTTTCTAGCTCCAGGATGTCCTCGTACCAGCTGTCGCAGCCGAAGAACCTGGCTAGCTCTCTCGCCCTCTTCCCGTGCGTCCTTATGTGCATGGCTATGTAGCCCGCCTGCAGGAGTATCAGGAAGTCCCCCCTGATTCTGTGCCCTATTAGGTCCTTAAGCATCTCCCAGGTCACGCCTTTGTAGCCGAAGGGGTCTATGAAGCAGAAGAAGTGCGAACTCCTCCTTCCCGAGATTTCTTCGAGTATTCTCCTGTACTCCGTCTCCGCCTTTCCGCACCTTACCTCGAAGGCTCCCAGCGGAGCTACGACTTCCAGAACTTTCCTCAGGCTATCGACGGCAGCCTGGGAGTAGTCTACGAGGAACATCTTATCGAACCTGTACCTAGCGAAGGCCCAGGCTATAACCGGGCTCCCGGGCAGGTAGACGTCCCTGCCCTCTATGGTGTACCTGTTAATCCCCGTGCCGGCGAACAGGTCCACGTAGTACATGTGCTTATAGTTGCTAGCTATTATCGGCGTGTAAACCTTCTCGATGTACAGCTTGAGGAACACGAGCTTCAGGAGCGTCCAGACGTGCGCCTCGTGGGGGACGTGCGTCGCGAACCTGTGCAGCCTCTCCCCGAGGTACCTTAGCTGCCCGAGCGCCTCCTTCAGCAGGTTATAGGAGAAGACCTCAGGCACCCCGTCCCCGCCCATAGTATCTCCCGAGGCCTCCAGAATATCATATCTCTCAGCTGGCCTATTATAAAGTAAAGGATTTGGAGCGCCCCGCGCTTTAAAGCCCCCTCCCCTTGCCGCGGGGACGCCGCCTTGAGGATTACCTGGGGGAACTACAGGGAGGCTGCTAGGAGGTGCCTAGAGCTCTCGCTGAGGATGGGGCGGCCGGTCTACTTCAGCGTGGCGTACTGGGGCGTTGACGGCGTAACGGCCTGCTACTTCGCGCCGGTAGCCCCCGTGAAGGAGGGTGAGTGGGCCCTGTTCTCCCTAGACTACGAGAAGATACTCGTGATGCTGCTAACCCACCCCCGCGTCCGCGATATATGGCTAGACGAGGAGGAGGGCGCCGTAAAGCTCGCCTTCGAGGCCCCCGAAGAGGAGGAGTAGGTCGCGCCCCAGTCCTACATTTTTAATTTAGAAGGAGAGCCTAGCGCTCCCCGGGAGGCCCCCGCTATAGTATCTTCCGAGGCCTCTGGAGTATCTTATGTCCTCGCGCCCTTTAAAGGCGGGTCGCCGGTCAACCGATGCCGGCTGCCGAGGCGTTGAGGGATAAGAGCGCCCCGCTGTGGCCGCTGTTCCTCATCGCCGCCGGAGTGGTGCTGTGCCTAGCCCTGTGGCTCATGGTGGTGGCCTCAGCCCGCCTTTTAACCCCCGGCGCCTAGCCCTGCCCAAAAGGGGCGGGGTGGGTGAGCTGAGGCCGGAGGAGCCCTGTCCCTACTACGAGGAGGGAGTGTGCAACCTAGCGCCGTTAGAGCCGGTAGATCCCGATTGCTGCGGCGAGTGGCGGTACTGCCC
>CAZAZN010000124.1:0-1903 GCA_964489665.1 uncultured Thermofilaceae archaeon | reverse complement strand
CCCCTACTCCCGGCGACTACGAACCTAGCCTTAACGAAGCCCAAGCCCGGCGCACCTGATTATTTACTGCCGCTTAGCCATATACGTGTGGGCGGGGTTAGGTACCGGGACCTCGGCGGCTCCGCGCTGCTGGGGCTGTTCGGGAGGTCGCCCGAGGCGCGGGTGCTCGACCTGTTCCTATCGTGCCCTTACTTCGACTTCAGCAGGGAGGAGGTCGCTAGGGAGCTCGGCATGGGCAAGCGCACCGTGTACAGGGTGGTTAGGGAGCTGGAGGGCAGAGGGGTGCTAGTGTACGAGAGGGTGGAGTAGCGGGTGAGTGCGGCTGCCCTTGACGCGTCCATGGACCTTAGGTTCTTAGGGGTCGTGGTAGGGAGTAAGAAGTACCTTGCGAAAGCCGCCCAGAGGCTCAGGGAGAGGTTCGGGGTCCTGCACGTCAGGGAGCTTCCCTGGCCGAGCCTTAGGGTGCTGCTAGCCGAGGAGGCCCTGAGGGTCGACGCGCACTTAGCGTGCTTAATCGTCGACGCCAAGAGCGCCCTAGCTAGGCTAAGCGAGGCGTTCCCGAGGTCCTCTAGGAGGGTGCTTAGGGAATGCCTAGCCGAGGCCCTATGGAGCATCCTATGGAACAGGCACCTCTCACCCCTCGGAGTCGTAGAGATCCAC
Organism: uncultured Thermofilaceae archaeon; assembly: GCA_964489665.1. Taxonomy (GTDB): domain Archaea; phylum Thermoproteota; class Thermoprotei; order Thermofilales; family Thermofilaceae; genus CAZAZN01. The sequence goes on along the minus strand of CAZAZN010000124.1, from coordinate 1,243 downwards.
GCATGCCGCGACGTAGCATGGATAGTAAGGCACGCGAGGGAGGTCAGAGTTGTGGTTTGCACCAAGGGCTGCCTAAGCGGGCTAGCTGACCCGGTGGCGTGGTCCGTGCAGAGGGCGGAGAGGGGAGCGAAGCGACGACCAAGCAGGGAGCTGCTAGGGCGCGTGCGTGTCGAGAACGTCTCTAGGGACGTATTCGTCCTCGCCAAGGCACTCGCTAGGAGGAGGTCGTCGCGAGCCTAGAAGCATGCTTCGGGAGGCACATCAGCCCCGGATCAGGCCGCGCATCCCCCTGAAGTGGCTTACGAGACACGCGTAGGGGCTGGGCCACGCGCTGAAAGCAGCTCGCGGCCCCCGGGGGTTCACCCCCCACATTCACGAGGATCTATGCCAATATGGTATATTAAACCTTCTTCGAAGCTCCCGCCCTCAACGGCCCTACAGCAGGAGGGGTAGGGTTAAGGCGTATGGGCTGGTGGCGGCGAGGGAGGGTAACCTGACGAGGCTGGCGGCCCTGCTGCCCCTCTTCCCCCATTACTCCGAGATAAAGACTAGGCTCGGTAAGAGGAAGGCGCTTAGGATGTTCCCTAGGAGGCTAGCTAAAGCTAAGCCGTACCTAGTCGAGCTCGTGGTCTCGGAGAGCCTAGGCGTTATCCTCTCCGCGCTGGAGAGGCTGCGGCCTAGGGTGCGCGAGGCCTACGCCGACGCCCACGTGTTCAAGGCCGTGGAGGGGGTGCTCCCGGGAGTGACGGTGAGGACCGAGGACAAGAGGAGCCTTAGGAGCGGGAGGCCCGGCGTGCTCGCTCTCTTCAACATAGCGGATCTGGCGATGAACTACTACAAGAAGTACGGGAGAATCCCCCCTCTCATCGAAGGCCTCTAGCCGGGGCCCACTCGAGCGGGGATCATCTCAATAAATCTACCCATTGAATTCATTAAGCTTGCCTTCCCTCGCCCTAGAGCGCGGGCTTGCATGCGCTGTCGCTCGGCGCTAAGCGCGTTGCCCTGAGGGAGCTATCCTCTCGGCTACGGCCTTCACCAGCCTCTCGACGGCCTTTAGCGCGGCTTCCACGTCCTCCGGCCTGCACCAGCCCTCGTAGAAGCAGACGTGCATGTGTACCGCCTCGCTCCAGGCGTGGAGCACCCACTCCCCCACCTCCTCCGCGACGCGGGACTTGTACTCCCACAGCTCTCCGTGGCTAGCGAGCCTCCTACCATCCCTCCAGTAGGCGTACGCCTTAACGGC
>CAZAZN010000123.1:0-1922 GCA_964489665.1 uncultured Thermofilaceae archaeon | reverse complement strand
GAATACAGCAGCTTCTCCCCTCCGCACTCGACTACTAAGCCCACTACCCAGCCCACCCTGCTGTACTCGACGCCGTGGAACAGGGGCCTCGTGAACCTCAGCCTCGTAGAGCCGAACTCGAAGGCCCTAGAGTCGGCGAACCTCAGCCTAAAGGCGCTGCAGTCGACCTCGGGGACCCTCCTATAGGTCCTCCACCTCTCGGCTCTAGCCTCGAACCACCTCCTACCCTTCTCCAGGAGCTCCCTCTTACGCCCCCAGTAGTCGCCGTAGTCCCTGCTCAGCGCTAGCTCGAGCTCGCCCATGGGGTCTGGGTAGTCGGCCTCTAAGGGCTCCTCTAGTAGCTCGTCGAGGCTTAGCCCGCCCATCTCGAACAGGTGCGCGTAGAAGCGTAGGGCCCTACCCCTCTGGGAGTCGTTTATATACTCGTTCGGGCTCTTAGCGATCACCAGCTTACCCCTGTATATCCTATCGTCGAAGTCCGTGAAGTGGTCGTAGTGGTAGTGGGTTATCACGACTACGTCGGCGTTCCTAGCGGCTTCGACGACCGCCAGCCGCCCCTCATCCCTCCACCTCCGCTTAAGCTCGGGGGGCGCGGGGAACGTGCCGTGCATTATGGCGACGCCCGGATCTATGAGGATCCTAACATCGGGGGTCTCGACTAGCGTGCAGAACGACTTAGCTCCCAACGAGTCCGCCCATACGGGCTTAAAGCGGATCCTGAGCATTCCCGCGCCTATATAGGCTAGGCTGGATAAAGGCGTTAGGGAAAAGAAAAGAGGAGAGTTAGTACATCGCGTCTATCACTAAGAAGGCGACTATGAACGACGCTATGAAGAGTAGGAAGGAGAGGGCGAAGGCCCTCCTAGGTCTCTCCGCGCGGGCAATGCCTGCCAGCCACACGACTACGCCTACGAATACGAGCAGGTAGCCGACGGGAACGAGGTTATAGAGGGGGTTCGTGCCATCGACTATGATAGCAGCTCCCTTCCTAATGGTGCAGGCCTCCTCGGCGGCCCTGCTGAGAAGCATCCCAGAAGCAGGAAGCACGGCACCAAGGTATGCTAGCTTGCTCATTACCCACCAGCTCCTATGCTGTTGTTGTTACGCCACTTAGCCTGAATATAAGGGTTACTTAAAGCGGAAAACGCTAGCGCAGAGACAGCTATTCTAAACTAACGATACCCCTTACACTACAACCTGTTTGTAGAACCTGAGCCCAAACTCTCTTAACCTCTTGAAGTGCTTAACGTTTCCAGTTAACAGCGGTAACCCCTTAGCTATTGCGGTAGCGCCTATTATCAAGTCCCTATCTTCAATCAGCGCCCCCCTATGCCTTAAGGCGCGCCATATCTCCGCCGCTTTCTCGAGTATTTCGTTATCGCAGTATACGACTACGAACTCCCGCTCTAAGAGCCTCTTAGCCTCTCGAGGATCCCTAGCCCCCCGAATGAACTCGTAGAGCGTTATCTCCGAGATGTAGCAGACCACTTCTGGCAGGTCCCTCCTACCCCTAACGTAGTCTATGAGGACGTCAGTGTCTATTAGAACTCCCTCGCCCACCCCCTCACCCTAACCTCCTCGTACTCTGCCTCGAGGAGCTCGTTAAGCCTCCTCCTAACCTCCTCCCTCCTAGCTTTAAGCTTCTCCAGCGCTACCCTACGTAGGAAGGCGTCCCAGGTCTCATCCCCCTTAACCCTCTCGAGGAGTAGCTTGGTCTCGACGGACACCGTAATTGTAGTTACTCTCTTCATTGCAATTACAATTGCAAAGCCGATGAAATTAAGGTTTCGCCGAGCCTTATCACTCACTCCTAGCCGAGGTGTAGCCGAGCTACTGCTAGCCCTAGGTTTATAAATCGAGGTCTTACGACGAGTCCTAGTGATGAGAAAACAGTCGGAGGATCGGTGACTGGCCCGAAGTTA
>CAZAZN010000122.1:0-1938 GCA_964489665.1 uncultured Thermofilaceae archaeon | reverse complement strand
ACGGGCCGTGTATGTCTTCGCTAAGTCAATGTTTAAGCATTTCGTGGTTTAAAGGAACTGTGGAACGTTTTTCGGTTGCTAGCTAAATGCTTAGTGGAGCCCCGGTATGACTTGCGGTATACCCTGGGTATGACTCTGGGTATACCGGTATTGTTTAACTTAATTGAAGGTATACCGCGGGTATGACTCACGGTATACCCGAGGTCATACCGGCGCACCCATGCTAAGCGATTGCTCTCGCCGCTTAGCTGTGTTCAGGCGTCCGAAGTGCGGAGTCGCGTAGGCGGCTAACGAAAGCTGGACAAAGCGCATGACCGTGGCGAGGGTTATGAGGGAGAGGGCTAGGGCGCTGATTATACGCGGCCCTAGGGCGGCGTGGTGTAAAGCGGAGTTCGCGAGAAGCTAATAGTATTTTCAGAAAAACGAGACAAGAAGGGCTAAGAGGTCCCGGGTTCGAGTCCCGGCGGGCCCACCAATCTTACCATTCTTTTAGTTTTAGTATAGGGTGAGGGGCGGTTCCCTTCTCCTAAAGTACTTCAGCAAGTCTGAGGATAGGTCTCGGAACGAGTCGCTTACGTCCTTGAGGAACTCGTCTATCCCGTCTAAGGGTATCTCGACGCCGGAGACCTTAGACACGGCTTCAACGGCTACTTTGACGGCCTCTATGTCGAATTGCTGAAGGGCCTCTGCTAGCTTAGCGTAGTACTCTAGGCTGAGGCCTTCCTTGAGGGCTTCCTCGTAGACGCTTGCAACGCGAGCTACGAGCTTAGACTCCACATCTAGCAAGACGCCGTCTATCCCGCTCTTCATGCAGGCATCGAGTATCGTTGACGCAGTCTCCGACACTATACCGCTTAAGGGGTAAAAGCCCAGCTTAGCTAGCCTGTCCACGAGTTTCTCCTCAGCCGCGTAGAATACTCGGAGACTATCTCCCTCGGCCGGCCTAACGTCCAACACTATTACAGTGTCGAAATCGTTCCTCTCACACCAGGAGATTAAGGTCTCGCTAAGCTCCACTAACGCCTCCCGATGCTCGTCGCTCGTCACGAGGACAGGCGGCTCGAACACGTACAGGGGCTCTTTAGGGGATGAGTATATCGAGAGCTGCTGGGTTAGCAGCCCCTTAACCGCTACTAGACGGTGGGGTATGTTCGGAGCGTCGATGTAGGCTACAGGCACCATCTTAAGCCTTTTTATGATGTACCGCGCAGTCTCCCTAGTAATAGTGAAGAAGTCAGGTACCGGTATTAGGAGCGACTTACCGGGGGTCACCCTTAACACGGTCTCTACGACTCTCATCCGGGCAACCCCCTTATACCGTTCCTAGTCTCGACGGTGTTTTAAATAATTTTAAATTCGATAACCTTGAAAGTAAAATTTTAACAGTAGATACGCTTATATCTCCTCCGTCGAGCTAATCGCTATAGCTTAAAACCTTTGAAAGTACGCTTAACCGAGTCGATCCTTTAAGCAGCTTGACCCCTCCCCCTACTCATTCGGTTTAAGCCCGACATAGTCCCGCTCTGCGGGCGTGGCAAAAGCTATAACCCCCTTCTACCTCCTTGTTGGAGGGGCCCGTGGTCTAAATGCTCTCGCGGCGCCAGGCACTCATAATCGAGTTCTAGCCCACCTTAAGACGTACGCGAGGAGGAGGGTGATAACAACACCCCTTCATCACAACTTACAGTTAAGCACACTACCTTACCCCCTCGGTAAAGGCTTTTCTACTCTAAAAGCGGTAATTATGGATGAAGTGCGGTCCCGAGAAAACGCGGGGCTTAAGCCTCGTAAGCCGCCCCGCGGCTCTCTCGGGGCTAAGAGGGGTAAGCCAGCGCGCTTAGACGGCATAACTCCTCGGGAGGTTAGTGCTCTAACGTCCTTAGTGACAGGGGGATAGGCTCCCCTGGCCAAAAAATCCCTCCCCCTTCTTTACCCCTC
>CAZAZN010000121.1:0-1943 GCA_964489665.1 uncultured Thermofilaceae archaeon | reverse complement strand
CCGGAGAAGTAGAAAAGAGAGTAGTAGCACAGCTACTAGCACTAATGGACGGGCTTAAGGAAAGAGGACAGGTTATCGTAATCGCGGCTACTAATAGGCCAAACGACATAGATCCCGCGTTAAGAAGGCCTGGCAGGTTCGACAGGGAGATAGCCATTCCTGTGCCAGATAAGAGGGCAAGGCGCGAGATCCTCCAAGTGCATACTAGGAATATGCCGTTAGCGGAGGACGTTGATCTCGATGAGCTAGCGGAGCTAACTCACGGCTTCACGGGCGCTGACTTGGCGGCGCTCTGCAGGGAGGCTGCTATGAGAGCCCTTAGAAGGTTCTTGCCCAAAATTGATCTCGAGAAGGGAAGTATACCGCTTGACCTGCTTAAGGAGTTAAAGGTTACGAGGCAGGATTTCTTAGACGCTCTCAAGGATATCCAGCCATCAGCGCTTAGGGAGGTCTACGTCGAAGTTCCTGAAGTGCGATGGGACGATATCGGCGGTCTGGAGGACGTTAAGCAGCAGCTTAGGGAGGCCGTAGAATGGCCTCTAAAGCACCCGGAGTACTTTAAGGAGATGGGCATTGAGCCTCCTAAGGGCATCCTGCTGTACGGTCCACCAGGCTGCGGCAAGACACTACTAGCTAAGGCGGTAGCTACCGAGAGCGGGGCCAACTTCATAGCGATTAAGGGGCCGGAAGTACTAAGTAAGTGGGTTGGTGAGAGCGAGAGGGCGATTAGGGAGGTATTCTCTAAGGCTAGGCAAGCGGCGCCCTGCGTCGTATTCTTCGATGAAATAGATGCGATAGCCCCGAGAAGAGGCTACAGAGTTGATTCAGGGGTTACTGAGCGTGTTGTTAGTCAGTTGTTGACTGAGATGGATGGTATTCAGAGGCTTGAGGGTGTTGTCGTTATAGGCGCTACTAATAGGCCGGATATACTCGATCCCGCTCTGCTAAGGCCTGGCCGCTTCGACAGGCTAATCTACGTCCCACCACCAGACAAGAAGGCTAGGCTAGAAATACTAAAAGTACACACAAGGAAAATGCCACTAGCAGAAGACGTAAACCTAGAAGAGATAGCGGAGCTAACAGAAGGATACACAGGAGCAGATCTAGCGGCGCTATGCCGTGAAGCCGCCATGATAGCGCTAAGGGAAGCTGGTAAGCCGACTAAGGTTAGAAAAACCCACTTCCTAAAAGCGCTGGAAGTTGTAAAGCCAAGCGTATCGAAAGAGGACCTAAAGCGATACGAGCAGATAGCCGAGGAGTTCAGGAGGATGCTCAGCTAGCGTTACCCCATAACACAATTACTTTTTATCCCGCGCCCCCCTTCCTCATAGAGTGGTCTTGAGAGGGGAAAGGCGTAAACCGAGATTTGGAGGTCTTGAACTAAGGAGTAGGTGGGGGTTAAGTAGCGATCTTGAAGTAATATGTAACAGAATTTACGAGTTAGCAGATAAGGAAGGAGTAGGGGTAGTATTTACTCCCACTATAACGCTAAGCAAGGACATTAAGGCCCATAAGCTAGCCAAGCTTTGTGTTTTGAAATATGAAGGAAGTAGCTATGTATTTCTATCGAGACCATTAAGCAATAGTATAAGAGATATTAAGCAGATACTCCACTATCACGTTCCAAAGGTTATGTCAATAGCTGCTGCAGAGCTTGGGGAGTGGATCCAGCTAGTGGAAATGGCCGAGGAGGCGGCTTTTAACGCAATAGAGCTAGATTTCGTCGCGGCTAAGCTGCTTTCCTCCAGATATTATCATGCAAGCCGCTTACTTATCGAGGTAGCTAATGAGGTGGCATCGGTGACGAGATTACCGGTAATAGCTAAGCTAAGGGCTTACCCTGCTCCAAGCGTAGAACTTGTCGATAAGCTAGCTAGCATAGGCGTTGGCGCTATAGTCCTTACGCCTCACTTGACGTACACTGTGGGATCCCACTTCTTCAG
>CAZAZN010000120.1:0-2121 GCA_964489665.1 uncultured Thermofilaceae archaeon | reverse complement strand
GAGGGGCCATCGGGGGCCTCTAGCCCCCCGGCTCTCTCGCGGCCGCACCCGGGCCGAGTATTTATTTCATCAAACTTCCTTAAATCGCTTTTCCACGTACTTGAAGTCAAGTTTTACCGGCATACCTCGGGTCATACTCTGAGTATACTCATCTCCTTTTCTAGGCCTAGCATTTCCAGAGAATTACCACTCAAGCAGCTGGCGAAAGCTAGCGCACATTCGACTGTAGCTAATGTAGAAAGTATGGGCAGAGGGCTAGAGTGTTGATCTTAAAAGAAATGAAGTTAAAATAAAGTTAAACAGCATAGGGATAAGGTTTACTGAAGACTATGTATTATTATATGAGCAAGTAACTGTGATAGAGATTAAGAGACTTTCGAGACTGCTAAAGAAGTGTTAATAGGCCGCCGCCATTTCCAGGCTAGGCCACGGGCCCTACGAAAGCTCAGCTACTAGCGCATAAAAACCTTAGCGCGTGCTTTGATTTTACTATTCGCTTAAGCTTTTCAGGGGATAGGGGGCGGCGCCTAATGATCTCTAGCGCTTCGCTACCCGATAATCCCGGTACTAAGTTAAGAGCCCTTAAGGGGGCTTTGTTGACGTCTAGCGGGTAGGGAATGCCTACCGCTGAGCGGGCCTTGTACCCGACGATTACGACGTCCACTATGCTCCATAGGGGTAGCTCCATAGGGACGTATACTAGGAGCGGGTAGGATGCCGCCTGCCTACACATGCTATACCCTTCCTTTACCTTCTCGACGAATAACTTCCTCATTATAGTGCCGCGGGGAACCACCCGTGCTAGCATGGGCTTGTCGAACTTCTCCCTAACCCACTTCTTAAAGCTCTCAAAGTACCGCTTATTACGCCTGATTATCTTTACGCCGTACTCCCACATCCTAGTCCCAGGCAGGGGTAGGACTTGCCTTATGTTAACCCTCCTAACTAGGAGTCCCTCCTTGAGTATCCTTAGTAGAAAGCGCTTGTTCTCCTCGTAGGTGCGCTTGGTTTCCCCGATAAGCCCAGCGACGAAGTTTATCCCGGGAAGGAGTTCGGGTAGCCCGTTGTACCCCCTCCTCGCGCCAACCTCGTTTATTACTCTAATGGCCTCTAGCGACTCCTCTGGGGTGGCTTTCAGGTTGTTCCTCTTCACGACCTCTGGGTCAGCGCTCTCAACGCCCATCGCGGCTACGTCGCCCGGTGTGTGGTACTTTATGAGTATTTTAGCTACCTCCCTAGAGACCTCGGGGTGGTGGGCAACCGTGCCCGGGTTTACGTTGTCGATGTGTAGGGTCTTAAGCGCGGGGGCTACGCTCCTTATCCCGGAGAGTAACTTCTCTATAGCCTCGGGGTTAGGCTCCGGGAACTCCACCTCATTCACTCCCTTAGCCATGTAGGCGAAGAAGTCCGGCTGTCGCCCTAGCCTAAAGTGCCTCACGCCTACCTCGTATAGAGCCCTAACCTCCTCGACGATATCCTCTATTGGGCGGAAGACCACTCTACCGTAGGCTGGCTCTATGCAGAAAGAGCATCCACCCGTCACCCACCTCGGACAGCCTCTAAACGTCTCTATCTCAGCTATCAAGTTCTTACCGAAGTTTGGATGCTGAACTACAATTCGAGAGCCCTTAACGGCGAACCGCGAGGTAAGCGAGTAATCCCTCCTTAACTCGTACGGGTCTACTCGATCCACCCTCAGCTTCTCCCTGAGTAGGTTGTAGATTACTATCTCGGGATCGCCCTTAACGAGTAAGTCGAAGTACTCGCTAAGCTTCCGAGGGGGGACCGCTATCCTGCCACCCTCCTCTCCAAACCCGAAACGCGCTGCAGGCCCAACGAGGACCTTTACGGGCTTCTCGAGAAGCAAAGGCCACCGAGTTATCTCCTCTAAGGTTATCGGGTCTCCACCTAGGTACCTGCCGGGCACGACGACCCCAGCTATGAACACCACGAGGTCGGCCCTCTCCATAACCTCAAAGGCACGTGATAGGTTACTCCTAACGACGTCAACCGTTAGGTACCTTACCTCAGCTCCCCTCTCAACGCTCCATACAGCGCCAGCGATGTACCGAGGGTAGACATCTATGTACGGCGGAACGCCTAAGCCAGCGGGCTCATCAG
>CAZAZN010000119.1:0-2139 GCA_964489665.1 uncultured Thermofilaceae archaeon | reverse complement strand
CTACATGTCTATGGAGGAGTACAGGGAGGCTTTTAAGCGGGTGCTGGGGTACTATCCCTACCCCGGCACGCTTAACGTTAAGCTAAACGGTGACTGCCTCTCGGCTAGGAAGTTCCTCGCGAACTTTAACGGCCTCTACATTAGGGGGTTTACTAAGGACGGTAGGCGGTACTCCGGCGTAAGGTGCTATAGGGCTCAGCTTAAGGCCCAGGGCAGGGAGGTGGAGTGCGCCGTTATAGTCGTTGAGGCCTCTAAACACGGTCCAGACGTCCTAGAAGTCATAGCCCCTAAGAACTTAAGGCAGGAGCTAGGGCTGAGGGACGGCGACGAGGTTGAGGTCCTAGTTAGCGTTTAGCGCCGCTAAGGGGTGAGGTGTGTGAGAGCAATAGCCTTAGTACTACTGTCTATAGCGATAGCTTCGCTGGCGCCAGCTCAGGGAGGGAGGGCCCTAGAGGTCGTTGGAGAGGGGTGGATCCAAGCACCCGCGGTTACGCCCGTGGGAGGAGGCTACAGGGGCGTCCTGATAAACATAAGCCTGCTCGTTACGCGGGGCAGCGGTGAGGTGTTCATCTCGACTAGGTCGTTAACCGAGAAGGACCTACAGGGCGCGGCTACGATGGCGGCGCTGATAGCGTGCGACGTAGCTGGTGTAGACTTTGGCGAGTTTAACTTCTACTTTAGGGTCGAGGCGGAAGCCATGGTCGTCGGAGGGCCCAGCGCCGGGGTCGCCATGACGGTGCTAGCGGTCTCGGTGCTTACCGGCCGCTCCCTGAATAGGAGCGTGATTGTTACCGGCATGATAAATCCGGACGGCTCGGTGGGCCCCGTTGGAGGAGTAGCGGAGAAGGCGGAGGCTGCCGCCAAGGGCGGCGCTAAGCTGTTCCTCGTGCCGCCTGGCCAGTCGGTGGTAGTGAAATTCGTCGCGAAGGAGAGGAGGGTAGGACCCTTCGTCTTCAGGTACACAGTTCCAGTTCTTGTAAACCTCACCGAATACGCCGCTAAGGAGTGGGGACTTAAAGTGAGGGAGATTAGGGATGTGTACGAGGCCTTAGAGCTTATGGTCGGGCTAAGGAGGCCGCCGCTTAGAGCTGGGAGGGAGACCCTCTCGGCGGATGAGAAGGAGCTACTTAGCCTCCTCGCGCTTAGGCTCGTTAAGCAGGCCGAGGATGACGTTGCAGCGGCCTCTCGAGGCCTTAAGGAGAGGGGGATCTCCCCCTTCGTTAAGATGAGGGTCGAGTACCTGCTGAAGGGAGGCGCTATCCCGGCTCTTAAAGAAGCTAAGGCGGCTAATGACGCGGCGGTTAAGGCTGAGCGGGCGTTCGACGCAGCGGTGACGGCGAGGTGGGCCCTGCTGCTCGTTAAGGCAGGATCTGGCGAGAACCTATCGCCTGTCGTGAAATTCACGGAGGCTAAAGTCGAGGACATCCTCTCAAACCCGAAGCTCAGGGGACTGGATGCGCGAGGCCTCACGATCCTAGCCGCTAGTTATGCTGTTGAAGCGGGGTGTTCCCTTTCGCGAGCTGCAGAGACCTGGAATGAGGACTATAGTGCGAGCTTAGGCTTCCTAGCAAGGGCTCAGGTTTACCTAGGAGTAGCCGAGTACCTGCTAAGCCTCGTTAAGGGCTCTGTCGAAGCCGAGCGCCTCAGCAAGATAGCATCCTACTACCTAGTCGAGGCTAGGAGCGTGCTAGCCTACGTTAACGCGGTTGCTAGCGAGGTTGGTGCCGGGTCAAGCGAGCTTAGAAGCGCAGTGCTAGCTTACGAGAAGGCTAGGGAGCTGTACGCTAAGGGCGAGCTGCTACCCTCCACCCTAGCCTCAATACACTCCCTCGTCTACTCGGAGGCCGCGATGATGCGCGTCCAGGAAGCGGCTGGAGCGCGGCGCCCACTAGGGTACGCTAGGCGAGCCGCCCTAGCTAGCGTTTTAGACGCGTCTAACTTAACCGGCGCAACCTCTGCTAGGCTCGTATTTGCGCTAGCTGAAGCCGAGAGGAGCGCTGACGACAAGATCAAGCTTTACAGGTTGGCATCGCTCTATGCTAAGCTACTAAAGCAGCAAGGAGCGAGAGAGGGGCGGGAAGCAGGGGTTAGCACCTCGGGGGTAGAGGAGGGTACTCCTCAGGTCCCAAGCGGAGGTGG
>CAZAZN010000118.1:0-2143 GCA_964489665.1 uncultured Thermofilaceae archaeon | reverse complement strand
GGATTGAGACGGCCTACACGGCGTAGCCCTCCACCCTAACCCTCCTAGCCCTCTCGAGCGCCGTTCCAAGGCCCTTCGCGTACTCCCTCAGGATCCTCAGTCCCTCCTCGGTGAGGATTGGCCACCGCGCCCCCGCGACCCAGCCGCGCCGCTCGAACTCCCTCAGGTACTCCGACGCCATCCTCTTCGAGACCCCCAGCAGCTCGCCCAGCCTGCCTAGGTCGCCCAGGGCCCGTAGGTCGCGGGCCAGCGCCTCGAGCAGAGCCCAGCGTGCGTACCACTCCCCCTCGATGCCCTCCTCGGCATCCTGGAAGCCGAATTCGCGAGGGAGATAAGGGGCTAGCGCCTAAGGAACATCCCAGCCTCGGCAACAGCCCTCCAGGATAAACTATACCAAAGGGCTAGGTTTAGATTAGCCCTGATGACATTTAGAGCTATAAGCCTGCCCGATAGTGTTGTTTGCCGGATAGTCGACGCCCTCACGTCTAAGGAGCTAACCTCCACCCTTAAGTGGGACCGCGTCTCAGAGGAGACAATTCTGGCCAAGGCGTTCGACTTCGACTACTACACATTTAGGGTCGACGGCTACGAGGTCACGATAGATGCGTGGCTTACCCAGCGCACCGGCTACGAGACGAAGTACGGGATAGACCTGCTAGTGACGATGTCGCTCAAGGATAAGCAGAGCGGAGCCGGGCTCACGAAGTTCTTCATAGCACAGGCTAAGAAGTGCCGCTGTAAACTCGTGTGCCGCCTATGCGCCGCTATCCTGTGCGCCCTGCTTTGCGCTAGCGGTCGGTGGCCGTGCCCAGTAGATTTCTGCGACGGCAACTTGAGGGATAAGGCAAGGGAGCAGCTCAGGAAGATGCTACAGGTGACGGAGGAGCACAGCTACTTGCTGATACTCACTAGGGACCACGGCTTCTACTACGCACGAGCCATCGACTTAGTTGATGTGCCAGGCCTATCCTGCGAGAAGGTGTCCGGGAGAGCGATATGCTCCCCCCTCTTCTACTTCATGTTCGCCAGGTGCTACGTGGGCGAAGTCCTAGTAGACGAGTACATTAGGGACGCCGCCGAGGCCTTCCACTACTATATGAGGCGTGCAGGGGAGAGGGCTGAGAGAGCGGAGCTCGAAGTGGAGGACGTAACGCCTAGGCTCCACGCCCACTTAGCGGTCGAGGGCGAGCTCGAGGAGGCCTGGAAGGAGTAGCGTGAGGCGAATGCCGCGCCTTAGATGCTCCCTAGCCCTCTCAGCTACCTCTTCAGCGTTAGGGCCGCGGTAGCACGTCGCCGTCCAATCCGAGTGGCGCCCAGCTAGCATCTTCGCTAGTACCTCGTAGAAGAGGCCCCTGACCCTAGCATCGTCGCTGTAGTAGCTCCACACGACCTCGCCCCTCCAGTCCCTCACCACGACGATGTAGCACGTGCGGTGCTCAGGCGGGTACTCGCACATGATGTCCGCGAAAAACCCTCACGCCGAACTTTCACGAACCCCCCCTCCTGCACAGCTCCAAAAGGCCCCTAAGGGCCCAAACTCGCTAAGGAGCGCGACCTCCTCCCTCCTAGCCCTCTCCTCGTAACGGGATCTACGCACTCTACGTTAACTACTACAAGCAGGTCATTAAGAAGAGGACTAATAAGTACCCGTCGCGGGTCGTTAAGAGTTCTAAGACCGACCCTGCGCTCAAGGGTATGTTAGCCTCTATCTCTTACTCTTATCTAGGAGGTAGTATAACACGGCTTTACCTAGGGGTGTGAGGCTTCGTCTCGGGGTTATTAGGCCGAGGTTTAGGAGGCGGTTCCAGGCTTCGTCGGGGATCCTGAATCCCTCCCTCTTGACGAGTAGTAGATACTTCGCGTCGCTAGCCTTTAGGGCCGCGATCGCCCTGGAGAGTTCGCCCGTACCTACGCCGTAGATCTTAGCAGCCTCCTCCAAGGCCCTATCGCCGCTCTCACGGGAGGCCGTCGGCTTTGGGAGGCCGAGGTAGCGGGGCTTTACTAGGGATCGCTTCTCAGCCCTCCCAGCGTAGTCGATCTTCGCTAGCCGCCAGTTCCCCCTGTAGAAGACTAGCGCCTGCCCCGGCCTTAGCCTCTGCATCGTCAACAGGACGTCCGCTGGCAGCGCCTCAAGCCCCTCTAC
>CAZAZN010000117.1:0-2196 GCA_964489665.1 uncultured Thermofilaceae archaeon | reverse complement strand
CGGCCATTAGCCACCGCCTACCCACGCCACCGCTACCTGATAGAAGATACTGCAACGTGTGTCCATGGCGCTATAAGTGCCAGAGCCTCCCGAAGATGGACTGGGACGAGTGGTTAATCTCGATAGGAGACTACCCGAAGGGGCCGCAGTGCAGGGACTGCCAGTACGTGAGCTTCTGCAGGGCCTTCAGGGCCTCCGTGGGCAGGTACCCGTGCGAGAGCGAGCAGAAACCCCTCCTCCCGAACCGGGAGCTCGTGGAGGCGGTCCTTAAGGCCTAGGCGGCGAGGATGAGGTCTAGGGATAAACTCGTTAAGTTGGTACTGCTCGAAGTCTGCGACGAGCCTAGCATCCTCCTGCGACCGAGAGAGCTCGCCGCGAGGCTGGGCGTAAGCGAGAGGATGGCTAGGACCTACAGGGACTGGCTGGTAGAGGCTGGCTACGTCGTAGTCGTATACGACGCGGAGGGATGGCGCGTTGAACTCACGGAGAAGGCCCGACAGGCGTTGAGGTATTACTACGAGAAGATCGAGAGGGCTCTGTCCCCGCAGACGAGGGAGGGAGAGGACGATCTAGAAAACCTAAGGGTACTGCTGGAGGAGCTGTTCGGCTAAACCCCCTCCTTCTTTTTTCTTTAATCCTTCCCTTCTGCGCCGAGGCCTCGACGCACTCTAGAGCCGCCTTTTAAGCCGCAGCACCCTCCCTCGCCTGGAAGGGGCGGGGTAGGTGAAGGTGGCGGGCGAGCTTAAGCCCGAGGGCAAAGGAGCCAAGACTACCAATAGCAAGAAGGGCAGGAGGAACGCCACGGAGATACGCCTCTTAGAGACCAAGTACGGCCTGAAGGTCTTAGTTAAGCAAGGCAGTAACAAGGTCTGGTTGAACCAGCGCCACATAATGGCCATCCTCGCCGCGGTCGTCGGCAAGGCCTTCGAGGAGAGAGCAAGCGAGGAGCAGTAGGGGGGTAACGGTGCCCTATGTCTACGAGATAGAGCTAGTGAAGGCAGTGAGCAGGATAGCGGCCGAGCTGCCGGAGCTGACTAAGGCCCTCCACCAGCTAGCGGAGGAACTTAGAGCTGTAAGGAAAGCATTAGAGGAAGCTAAGCCGAAGAAGACGTAACCGTCCTCCTTTCTTTTTACACCTCTCCTTCTTCGTTTGCGTCTAGGCTTCTCAGTATTCTCTCGAGGGCGCCCTCTCCAAGGTGTCTCCTGACCCTCTCCATGGCGGCCCTAAGCATCATCGAGTCGAGCTTCTCCAGTATCTCGCCCGGGGCTTTCCCTCTTAAGGCGTGTCTCAGGAGGATGAGGGCGTCCACGAAGCCCGCGCCCCAAGCCGTCCACGCTACCTCCTCGAGCTTGGCCATGACCTCGCCCCTGTCCCCGGCGTATCCGAGGGGCCAGATGCCTCCCCTGAACACTAGGAGGAAGCGGGCGGAGCCGTCCTTATAGCTCAGCCTGATGATCCTACCCGCTAAGGACGGGACTAGGTCGGCGGTGTCTACGTAGCCGTAGCCTCCCTCGTAGACCACCGGCACAACCTCCTCGATAGGCGCAGCCTCTCCCGTGACGGGGTCTATTACGTAGGCTTCGAAGTCCGGGCCCCTAACTCGCAACCTAGCCATCGCCCAGCCCTACAGCCTATTGGGAAAGCCCTATAAGGCGAACAACTACCGCTGAGCCCCTTTTAAGCGCTAGAACCGAGAAGTGCCGCCCAGCCCCCGGCTCACCAGCCCCTCCTCGATCACCGCCGGGGGCGGCGGCGAGGACCCATGAGTGAAGGGGAGGCTCCAGGAGATAAGCGTTACGCGCGGCTACGGTTTGCACAGCCGCGTTAAACTGCACTCCAGGGCCAGCGGGGAGTACAGGAGGCTCCTGATCCTCCAGGCCCTGGCGTCCTCCACCGTTCCCCTAAGCGTTAAGGATCTTATCAGGAGGACGGGGCTGCCCCGTAGGACCCTGTACTACTACCTCTCCCAGCTCCTGGACCCTAGGAGGTGGGGCGGCAGGCCGCTGGTCAGGCGCCTAGGCAGGCCTAGGTCTCCGGGCGTGGTCTACGAGATAACCGCCGCCGGCAGGGAGCACCTGAGGAGGGCTCGGGTCAAGCTGGAGTGCGCAAACTGCATCCGCCGCCCGGCAGGGGTTCGCGGCGGGGCTAGGTGTGGCCGCGGTGGGGGTCGGCGTGGCCCTGGCGTGGTCCTTGGG
>CAZAZN010000116.1:0-2202 GCA_964489665.1 uncultured Thermofilaceae archaeon | reverse complement strand
TCTTGGTGTGGGACGTGCGCACCTCCGGCCTAGAGGAGAACGCGACCTACTACTGCCTATTCAGGGAAAAGTTCCCCTCGGTAAGCGTCAGGGTGGCGGAGCTCTCGACGCCGGTTTACGCTCTAAACTGGTCGGATACGAGGGTCTGGGGTAGGCTTAAGCTCGTGGACTGGGCGGCCGTTAAGCCCGTCGAGGGCTGGGTAGTGCTCTTAGTCAACGACTCCTCGGGGCTCAGAGAAGTATGGGCCGAGGCCAGGCCCTACGCCAGCTTCGACCTAAGCGTGCAGGAGCCCTACCAGGTCTGGGCGATACCCGTAGCACCTGGGAAGAACGCGATATACCTCAACCAGCGCTACAGGATACTCCTCGTCGAGTACCCGCCGTAGGCCCCTTCCCCCCAATGGATTCCCCCGAGGCCTCGGCGCTCGCTTTTAAGCCAGCATGCTAGCCACCGCCCTCCATCGGGGGCGGGGATGGGCGAGTGTGGCGTAGGATCGTGGAGAAGGCGGGCAGCAGGCCGGAGGTCGCCTTGGCGCTCGTGCCGGAGGCCGCCGAGAGGGCTAGGCACTGGTTCAACGTTGCGCTGGCCTTCGCGGGGCTATTCCTGGGGGCGGCGGCGCTCGGGTGGGCCCGGCCGGCGCTCTGCCTATCGTTCGCGGCCGCGGTGGCCGACTCGCTTCGCAGGGCGTGGCGCTGGCGCTCGATATTAAAGAGGCTGGAGGAGATAGTAGCCGGGGACCCGGTAATGGGGCTTAGGGAGGTCCTCGACGACGACGCCGTAGCGCTAACCCTGATGGCGCTAATGCTCTACGTGCTAGGGCTCCTCGTGAGCTTAGGCCTGGTGCCCTAGCCCGCCTCCTCCTCTTTTTTAGTAATATACACCTCGGGGGGCGCCCGCTGGCTGGAGCGCGCGGTCGGAAGTGGACTTACGTCGGCTGCTGGCGTAAGTCCTAGCTTCCGCCCGCTACCCGTCGGCGTAAGTCCCGCGGCTTTTATACGCGCGGCCCCCTAGGCGGTGGGGGCTGGAGTGAGGGGCGTGGCGTACGTTAGGGTGAGCACCAGGGAGCAGGACGAGGAGGTGCAGCGCAGGGCGATAGAGGACTTCGCGAGGCGGAGGGGCATAGAGATAGTGGGCTGGTACGTGGACAAGGGAGAGAGCGGGGCCAAGCCGTTCAAGAGCCGGCCCGGGGCGCGCCGCCTCCTGGAAGAGCTGGAGGGCAAGCGTCCCGACGTCGTAGTGGCGTGGAGCCTGGACCGGCTGGGCCGCACGATGCTCGACACCCTGAGCACCGTCATGGAGCTAGAGGACAGGGGGTACAGGGTGGTCACGGTCAAGGAGGAGTGGCTGCAGACGCTGGACGACAGCGTCCGCAGGCTCGTGCTCAGCATCCTCAGCTGGGTCGCGGAGTTCGAGAGGAGGCGGATAAGGGAGAGGCAGGAGGAGGCGTGGAGGCGGGGCAAGCAGAAGGGGAGGCCCCCGAAGGTCCCCGACGAGGTCATACTAAACTACTACAGGAGGTACGGGCGATGGGGGAAGAAGTACGCGTGGCTGAGGATGAGGGAGGACGGGCACGAGCTGAGCTACGACAGGTTCCTCAAGCGGCTAAAGAGGCTGTTAAAAGAGAGGGCGGGAGAGGCCCGCGAGCGCGCGAGCTAGCGGTTCCGGGAATTCCCTTTTAGGGGCGCGCACCTGCTCCCGTGCCTGAGGTAACCGTTAGCCGGATAACCCTGTTCGCGGGGGCCGTCGCAGCGATAGCCCTAGTCCTAGCGCTGCTAAGGCCTTGGAACCTGCTGAGCTATAGGATAGAGTACCTTAGGGAGGAGGCCGTCGAGCTCGCTCAAGCGATAGACTCCCGCAGCCCGGCTAGGCTGAGGAGCGGCTGGCGCTCCGAGCCTATGGACGTCCTATTGATGGTCTCTAAGCCTCGGGAGGAGCCTCTCCGCCTAGTCGTGACCTATAGCCGGCTCGTTGTGCCCTCCCCCGCCCCTGTCGACCGCGTCGTGAAGGGCAGGCCGGAGAGGGCGTTCGAGAGGCTCAGGCAGACCGCGGTCTACTTCAACTCCACACACCTGGTCGTAGACCCCAAGCCCGTCGTCGAGTACTCTAAGTCGTCAGAATACGGCCGCACGGTGCACGTCGTAAAGCTAACCCTGTTCGTGGTTAGGGGCGACCTGAGGCCCGGCGCCACCCTCCGCTACAAC
>CAZAZN010000115.1:0-2365 GCA_964489665.1 uncultured Thermofilaceae archaeon | reverse complement strand
TTACGAGCACTCTATCAAGCGGCCTAACGTCCAGCGCCTCCGCTAACGAGTCGTCAATTAGCACTACGTTTCTACCTCCAGATTCGTAGCCTAGAAGCCTAACCCTCAGTTTCATGACGGCTCCGCCAGCACTAATTATACGCATTGCTCGGCAACAAATAGATTGCTAGTTCGCCCCTACGGCCTAATAAGCTATCCCGTATCGAATAGTGGGCGTGCTTGAAGAAGGTTGTAGCCCTCCTAACGCTATTGTTCATCTTACCCGTACTGCCTGTTGAGAGCAGTAGTAGGGTTACACTGGTAATCGACGTAAGTGCTGACGGGATGCGTCCAGCGATATACTTGAACGGTGGAAAGGTGCCCCAAGTACCCTATACGATAACAGGTAGTGCGCCCTTAAGGGTATCCTTAGCGGCAAGCGCTGGAGCCATGGGAAAGGCTAGGATTGTTTGGCAAAAGCGCATCGCCATTGCTCGGGAAAGGAGCGGAACGCTTAGGTCACCGCCCTTAACCGGCTCGTTCCTCGTTACCGTGGAGGCCGGAGGTAAAGAGTACACGCTTACTCTCTCTAAGGGTGCTGACTCGAAGGGCTGGATCTTCATAAAGCGTCTTGTAAAGCTAAGGGGTAGGTTTAGTACAAGCATGTGGTATATACTTAATAATGAATGTTTTTATGTAAAGATTGAAAGCAATAGGTATGCATGGGTCAAGGTAAAAATTTACACCGTAAAGGTAGTGTCGTTTAGGTGCTGGGTTGTTAAGGATAGTAGCGGTAGGATTGTTAAGGTCTCGAGGGATAGGTCCCTAGCCTTAGAGCTAGGAGAAGGGTACTGGAGGGCTATAGCCGTATACTCAACCGGCGCCATGTCGATCGAGGCTTACGGAGAGCCGGGCGCCGCTAAGATAACGTTCTCTAGCGTAGATAGCTACGTTGGAACCGTAATTAAGCCCTTAAGTGAAAACCTACCTACCTTTCTATGTCTAGGCGGGGAAGGCTCTATAGTTGAGGTTAGAGCTCCCGACGTGTTGGTAACGCCCTTAATAACGCACGAGCTACCTAGGTGCCCACGTCCCAGCCCGCCTATACAGGTCTTCTGGTATAAGACGCCCTTCTCTCTAGGCTTTAGCGGGGAAGATGTATGGGTGGTTGCTTGCGCTAAGTACAATAAGAGGCTGTTCGTATCAATCGTGAAGCTATGTAATAGTAAAGGATGTAGGACGGTAACGCTTAAGGCGTACACATGCGATGCTGTTAAAAAACCTAAGAACGAATACTTGGTAACGTACTTCGATACCGACGCGGTGTATTACCCGCTTTCGCTCGAGACGTTAGCTAGAGATGGGCTAGTACTGCACAGGCTCGTAAGACCCGGCGATAAGCTCAAGCTATACTTCTGCTGCTGGGAGCTGAGGGACCTTAGCGGCAACGTAAAGGCGGTTTACTACTCAAATCCAGCCTACTTGTTCGTGCGTAAGGGCGCCTACGTGCTAGTAGCTAAGTACTCCCTAAAGCCCTGCGGGCACCCTCTTGGGAGGATAATCAGCGTCTCGGCGCCAAGGATCGCTCGCGCGGGAGAGGAGGCGTTAATAACGTGTGTAGTTAAGAACGTGGGAACGGCTGCGGGTAATTTCCTCCTAGTCATTAGGAACTTAGTGACTGATCAGACTTTTAAAGTGAAGCAGTTTAGGCTGGGGCCTGGCGAGGAAACAACCCTATTGACTAGCGTCCAGGTGCCGGGCTACTGCCTGCCTCTAAGGCTTGAACTGTGGAGGGGAGAGGCGTTAGACGACTTTAGAGAGGTCGAGATATGCGGCTGGAGCTTCAATCCCGCCGGGTCTAGGTGGCTGCTACCGGGGGAGGTAATACCGCTAGAGCTTAAGTGCCCTGGAAGCTACGAGCTCCAGGTCGTGCAGCTATCCAACGTAAGCACCTGCATAACGGCTCTACTCTTCAACGGGACACGACTCATCTACGTCCCGCTAAACGGCTCCCTTAAGGTATCCTGCTCTAGGGATAGCTGCAACCTTCGTAAGGTTAAGCTAGGACACCACGAGCTGCCTAAGATGCACGGGAAGTTTGAGGGCTGGGAGCTGGTAGGTCTAGCTGTATACGGGCCGGGCTGCCGGTGCAACGCAGCGGAGGCCTTCTTAGGTGGATACACTAAGGCCGCGTTCGCGATCATGATCGGACCTAACGGCGTAAGCTACCTATACGCCGTTACACTGCCTAAAGTGGACGTAGCGGTAGAGTACGGGAGCAATGCCATAAGCTTAACCTTCACGGCTAGACCAGCGCTACCCGTAGCCCCCGACCTCAACCTTACGGGTTTCTGTACTTGCACGCCCTTAACTCAGGACCTATGGC
>CAZAZN010000114.1:0-2505 GCA_964489665.1 uncultured Thermofilaceae archaeon | reverse complement strand
GTACTAGGGCGTAGACCGCTAGGACTAGGGCTAGGGTGAACACCGAGGCTCCGAGCGCGAAGTCTAGGTCTAGCTCCACGCCCACCACCTAGAGGATCCAGTAGCCCGCTGCTAGGAACGCCAGGATCAGGAGCGAGGCCTTAGCCACCTCGGGGAGGGCGTCGCCGAGCCGCCAGCCGACGGTCTTGCCGGTGACCACCGCTAGCGCTAGGCTGTTGGCGGCCGCCGCGGCGTATATCCAGTCCTTAATGGCGGGTAGTTCCTCGGGAGGCGGCGGCCGAATGGGCGCGGAGATTAGGGCGTTCTCCTCGAGCAGCGCCCCGGCTAAGGCCATCTTAACCATCACCGTGTTCGCTACGAGGGCTAGGAGGCCTAGGGTTAGCCCCACCATGCCAAGCGCGACCCATCTGTAGATGGATGTGCTGCGCCTTAGCTCTCGAACGGCTAACACGTACTCTGCCATCGAGTCCGCTAAGGCGTGTATCGCGGCGCTGCCCGCGCCCGCCTCGTCGGCGAGGGTGAGGAGCTCGAGGCTCACCCGCCAGGGCCTCGGCAGCAACGCCTTAACCCTCTCGTAGGCATCCCTCAAGCTCCCGTAGACCCTAGCCTCCTTGACTATCAGCGAGAGGAGGCGCGTGGTGTACTTTGGAAAACCTCCGAGGGCAGCCGCGTTCTCCAGCGCCTGGTGGGGGCTCAGCCCCCTGTCCACCTGCTCGGCCACGGTCCTAAGAACTAGGGGTAGCGACTCGAGGAGCTCGTCCCCGACCCTGCGTTGCAGTTTCCATTCGAGCGAGGCGGGGAGCGAGAACGCTAAGGCCCCCAGGGCTAGGGCGAGGGCCTTGGTCGACACCAGGCTGATGGGAAGGAATAGGAGCCCGGTGTAGACCGCGAGGCCCACGGCTACGCCTATCGGGAGCCACTTCAGGGCTATGCGCCGGTAGAAGGGCCTGTAGTCCAGGAGGTCGGGGACCTGGAGGTCGACTGAGGCGAGCCATAGGGCCGCGATTAGGGCGTTAGCGGCCGTGAAGGCGAGCAGCATCGGCACGGTGTTAAAGCTGGCGAGCACCGCTAAGAGCACGGCTATCATCATCGGGAACGCGCCGAACATGACCGAGGCCGCGGAGATGAGGGACTGGAAGCGCCTGCTGAGCCTCTCGTAGTCGGTTCGCACGTCTCTCAGGACCGTGCGCAGCAGGTCCCTCAGGGAGGACCTAGGGTCTAGGCCTGAGGCCTCGACCGTAACTAATGTCGAGAGGAGCCTGCCCCAGACACCGCCAGCGCTCTTCGCCTCCAGGGCGAGCTGCTCCGCTAGGGTGCGGAGGCCGAGCTGGGCGTCCCGCAGTATCCGCCTGACCTCGAGCCTAGTGGCTGACAGGGAGTCCAGGTCCTTGAGCAGCTCGAACGCCCTTAAGGGCGGCAGCCCAGACTCGACCGCGACGGCCACCGCTAAGACCGCGAAGGGCGACTCCCTCTTCAGCCTTGAGAGATGCTCCCTGAAATTGAGCAGCGCCTTGAGGCCTAGGCCCCTCCTGCCTAGGCCGAGCCTGCGCCTAGCCTCCTCAACCCTCTCCCTAAGCACGAGCGACCACCCTTATCCTGAAGCCGCACCTGGGGCAGGAGAGGGCTCCCGGAGAGAGCTCGGCGCCGCAGCGCGGGCAGTACCGTATCTCCTCGAGGCTAGCGACGATCTCGACGCGCTCCCGCCTGAGCCCGCCGAGCCTCCCGACGGCCTCCTCGAGCTGCCTTAGGACAGCCCTGGGCTCCCGCCTGAACCTGACGTGGAGTTTCCAGAAGCCCTCGGCGCCGAGTATCCCCAGCCTAGCGGCTAGGTCTAGGAACCTCGCCCTAAGGCCGAGCTCCTCGTCTAGGGGAGCGCCTAGCCTGTCCTCGAGCGTGGCGAGGGCCTTGGAGAACGCCTCGCCCCTCTCGTGCCTGTCCGACCGGCTGTCGTACGCGAAGGCGGGGGCGTAGACGGGCCTGTAGTTGGTGAGGCCCTCGACCAGGTAGACGGCCCTTACGAGCCTAACCCTGACCCTCCTGCCGCCCTTCTCGGCCCTGTATAGCTCGGTCCTGAGGACGAACTTGACGCTCTCCGCTAAGCTCTCCTCGACGCCGAGGTCCTTAAGGCGGCCGAAGACCGCCTCCACCGAGTCCGCGTGTACCGTGGTTATCCCGCCGTGCCCCGTTCCCGTTAGCTGGCTCCACCACTTGGCCTCTTCGCGGACTCTTACCTCGTTGACTATGAGGTAGTCCACGCTCTTCCTCAACGCGAGCTTGGCCAGTTCCTCGAATCCTACCCTGTCACTCGTGTAGAGGTACAGCGTGTTGGGGTGGAAGACCCTCATTTCCGGCGCGTCCTGCACGATGGCTATGCTCGCGTCCGGGGGTGCTAACATGACCAGGCTGTTGGCTAAGCTAGTTTTTCCCGTCCTCATGGGGCCGTAGATTAGGACGGGCGTCTTAGCGTCGATAGCTAACCAGAGGAGAGCGTAGGCCTCGGGGCTT
>CAZAZN010000113.1:0-2610 GCA_964489665.1 uncultured Thermofilaceae archaeon | reverse complement strand
GCTCTATACTCGGTAGGCGCGGCGGCTAGCGCCGTTGCCGCTAAGGCGCTCCTACCGTGGAACGTAGCGCTACTAGCCGGTACCGTACTATCGCTAGCCCTTGAGGTAAAAGAGGAGAAGGGCTAGCGCCTAACGCCCTTAACTAGTTCCCTGAGTTCGCGCTGAAGCCTAATCTTAATCCTCTCGTCTAGGAACTTCGTCCCATCCTTCATCTCCATGACGGCCGATACCGCTACGACGTGAGAGCATATGCCCTTCTCCTTAAAGCCGGGACAGGTGCAGTACAGCTTTCCTCCCTCAACCCTAACCATGTGCCTGTTCTTCCTACCCATGACGTAGTAGAGCACGTCGCTTATCTTGACGACCCTGCCGTCCTCTAGTAGCCACGCTGCCTTGTTGATTATCTTCTCGAGAGCCGTCCTAGGCACCTCCTTAGCTTCACCCACGCTTCTCCACCAGCGCTTTCACAATACACTACCCAATATATTGTCGTTTCGGAGACGTTAACGGCTTTATACGCGTACCTCCTACTCGCTCTCGATGAGGCTAGTGGGCGTAGTCGCTGATAGCCACGATAACCTACCAGCGATCGAGAGGGCGGTGGAGGTCCTAAAGGAGGTGGGAGTTGAGGCGCTTCTCCACGCGGGGGACATAATAGCCCCGTTCTCGCTCAAGAGGTTCGCGGACCTAGGAGCTAAGGGCTACTTCGTCTACGGCAATAACGACGGGGAGAAGCTGCTTCTAGCTAAGGTGGCATCGCAGCTAGGCTTTACGCTAACGGAGCAACCTCTCATGTTAACGCTCAACGGCTACAAGGTGATCATCTTACACGGAGCGGCGGGTAAGGAGGAGACCCTGAAGCTCGTCGAAGCTCTAGCGGCAAGCGGGCACTTCGACCTCGTAGTCTACGGGCACCTTCACGAAACCGCGGTTAGAAGGGTTGGCGACACCCTAGTGGTTAACCCGGGAGAGGTCTGCGGCTACCTCACCGGTAAGCGCACAGTAGCCATCGTAGACCTAGAGGAGAGAAAGGCCGAGATCAGGGAGATCTAGGGGGTCGCGAGGCCTAGCGCCGGTCATTAATCCCTCGTGGGCGCAGGCCGGTCATCCCCCAGTTGAAGGGAGTACACTACGTTTTATTTACCCCTCGCTAGTATAGCGGGGTCGCTCATGGGTCCCTCGGAGCTATGCAGGGCTTTAGTTAGGATAGCTGAGGACGTAGGCAGCCACCTCTTAGACATGCTTTCGCGCGGAGAGGCCGGTAGAGTGTTAGGAAGGGGGGCTGGCGGCGACGAGACGTTACTTATCGATAGGTACGCCGAGGACCTAATAATTGAAGGGCTTAGGAGGGAATTTGGAAGCTTCATCGCGATAAGCGAGGAGACGGGAGTAGTTAGGGAGGGTGAGGGCGGCTGGATTTTCGTAGTAGACCCCGTGGACGGCAGTAAGAACTCGATCAGAGGGATACCGTTCTTCTCCGTGTCGATAGCGGCTGCCCCTCGAGACGAGCTCACGAGCGTGACTGCAGCAGTAGTCCACATGCCGGCGCTTAAGGCGACCTACTGGGCGGTGCGGGGGAAGGGCGCCTACTGTAACGGTAGGAGGATTAGGGTGAGTGGGAGGAAGAGGCTCGATGGGAGCTTAGTCGTCGTATCGTGCCGGCGCGAGGCTGGGAGGAGAGCCGGGGACCTGCTAGGCGCGCTAATCGAGAGGAAAGCTGGCATAAGGGTGTTTGGCCCTACAAGCTGCGAGCTGTGCTTCTTAGCCTCGGGAGGGTGCGACGCCTACGTAGACCCGTGGTTCGGTCTAAGGCCCTTAGATGTAGCAGCGGCCTACCTCATAGCTAGTGAGGCAGGCGCGGCCGTCTCGGTAAAGGGCCTTAAGGGAAGTCCTAGGCTAAGCTTAGACGAGCGCCTCTACTTCCTAGCCGCCTCCTCGCGGGACCTGCTTAGCGAGATCGAACGGATCATAGGCAGGCTAGGGATTAACTAGGGATCAGCCGGGTAAGTTGATTTCATCCCAGCGGGTAATCCGCGGATCCTCGCCAGGAGTACTCATCACCCTATGACCGTACCCCTAGATCTTATTAAGCCACACCTCTAGCCCTACAGCGCTACCCGCAGCCTCAGCGGCGCGGGCTTGCGCTATCCAGGCTTATTACCGCCGCGTGAACGTATCAGCCGTATGGGGAGGCCTCGAGGAGGGATTTCCTCAAGCTCCTAGTCAGCGCCTCCCTCGTAGCGGTAGGGCTCAGCGTAGCTGGCAGTTTTTAGGGGGAAGGAGGCGGAGGAGGCAGCAGGCACGGGCGCGCTGGCGCCTAGCGAAGCGCTTGTAGCTTTCGTTAAAGGTAAGGACCCTAGGGAAATGGTGCGGAGGGCTCTAGAGGAGCTGAGTGGAGACGAGGAGCTAATAGAGCCCGGCTCCGTGGTCCTGATTAAGCCTAACGTGGGGTTCGATAACCTGACGCCGCAGCTTCGCCAGAGGTCGTGGCCGCGGTAGCGGAGGCCGTGAGCAAGGCGAAGCCCGCTAAGGTAATCGTGGCCGAGAGCGCCGTTAGGGGCTACAATACCTCGAGGAACTTCAAAGTGACTGGGATGGGTAGGGCTGTGA
>CAZAZN010000112.1:0-2674 GCA_964489665.1 uncultured Thermofilaceae archaeon | reverse complement strand
GATTTTGAGAAGGCGATAGCCGAGATCGCGAGGCTCATAGAGGGAGTCCCCGCCCTTAGGGCTTATAACCCGCGCTGGCTAGCGATAAAGCTACTGGAGGGAGATAGCGAGGTAATCAAAGTGGTGAGAGAAGCCGCTGCGGGAGAGGAGGTGCTTAGGGCGGTAAGAGGCATCAGGAGCAGGCTCGAGGAGAGGTACGGGGACGTAGAGATGGCGCTCATTGATGAGCGCTATAAAGTGATCAAGCGTATCGTCGAAAGGGTTGTGCGAGGAGAGAAGTTGCTGACGGCAAGCGATGCCTTAGACCAGGCGTTACTCGACAAGTACCTAGGGATACCCATATTCATTACCATCTTATGGGCCATCTTCCAGTTCACATTCATAGCCTCGGCGCCGTTTTCTGACCTCCTGGGCGACGTCTTCGCCGCGCTGTCGGAAAGACTGGCAGGCGCTACGGGGATCGAGCACCTGGACTATCTGCTGTTCGGGGAGTACGGGGTGGTAAATGGTATTGGGATGGTCCTTAGTTTCGTGCCGCTGATAATGGCACTGTACTTCGCTATGTCTCTATTTGAGGACTTCGGCTACATGGCTAGGGCCGCCTTCTTGATGGACAGGGTCATGAGACGGCTCGGCCTAACGGGTAGAGCGATAATACCGATGATCCTAGGCTTCGGCTGCAATATCGCGGGTGTTTACAGCACGAGGGTGATACCGGAGGAGAGGGACAGGATAGTGGCTATCGTGACAAACCCCCTAATGTTGTGCTCAGCCAGGTTGGCCGCTTTCTCCGTAATAGCGGCAGCCTTCTGGGGATACGCGGCGGGGAGCGTGCTCCTCTCCCTGTATCTCCTCGGAGTAGTCCTCGCAATTTTAGTCGCGCTGGCACTAAGGAAACTTGTACTCAGGGGGCCGCCATCGCCCTTCGTAATGGAGCTTCCGCCTTACCAAATGCCCTCCCTCAGGGTTGCAGTCACGTACATGTGGTTCAGGGGATCGCTGTTCTTCAAAAAGGCAGGCACTGTAATTCTGCTAGGCCTACTGGTGATAGGCGTTCTTGCCTCAACCGACGCATCTACGCTCTCGTTCACGAGCGACGTGGAGAGAAGCCTGGTGGCAGCTCTCGGCCGCGCTTTAAAGCCGTTGTTCGCTCCCCTCGGCTGGGATTGGAGGCTCGTTGTATCGGTGGTATTTGGCTTTGTCGCCAAGGAGATAGTGATCGGAGCATCGGCCATGCTGTACGGGGTCCCAGAGGAGGAGTTTGGCGAGTTCCTAGTGAGACACTACGATCCCGTGACCATGTACGCGTACATGGTGTTCGTGCTCGTATACATGCCGTGCGTCGCGACGCTCGCCGCAGTGAGACATGAGACGCTGTCGTGGAAGTGGGCCGCGCTCACGCTAGCCTATGGTGTCGTGCTAGCCTACGCGCTAAGCCTGTTAACAATAGTAATCGGGAGGGCCGCTCTGCCCGGGGTGTGAGCATGTCGAGAAGCGCCGTGTACTACGGGGCGATTCTAGGTCTCCTCTATATCGTCTATGGAATCGTTCAGCTGTATAATGGTGCGGCGAACTGGTGGCTAGGGAGGGAGGAACTCCTGCAGCTAGGAGTTAGAGTGCTCGGAACGTGCGTTCCTAACGCTTTCCCAGATCCGTTCTCCGGACTGGCGCTAATAACTGTCGGGCTGCTAGTCCTAGCGTCTCTGCACCACTACACGCGAAGAAACGCAAAGTACGTGGGATACCTCTTCGCGGCCTGGCTACTTTCCACGATGATGCTAGCCTTGAACGTCGTGGAAATAGTTGCCAGCATCCTCGACGCGTACTACCCTCTCCTCTACGGAGGAGAGCCAAACTACGAGTGGAACATAGCCTCAGACCCTTGGGGCGTGGCACCACACCTAGTGTTAGGGCTTCTGTCGCTGCCGCTCTATCTTGACATAAAGGGTTTTATCAGAGAGCTTATGCCGCGCTACGCTAAACTAGGGGGCTCGTTCCAGAGTCTCTCCAAGGATTCCACATAGAGGCTAAGCTAATAGCATCTAGATAAGCGAGGGACGAAAACGGAGAAGGAATTTTTCCATTTTGATCTATTTGTAAAGAACTTAGCGATGGCCTCATTTATGAATGTCTGAAA
Organism: uncultured Thermofilaceae archaeon; assembly: GCA_964489665.1. Classification (GTDB taxonomy): domain Archaea; phylum Thermoproteota; class Thermoprotei; order Thermofilales; family Thermofilaceae; genus CAZAZN01. Next base: position 537 of record CAZAZN010000112.1, on the reverse strand, counting down.
GCGCTAGGAACTTTCAAATCTTCTCACCGCTAAGAGGACATAGCAGTACATCTTATTATGGATCATTTTAAGGTTAATGTAAGCTCTTGCAGGTTTAAGAGCCCGGAGTGGCCATATGGACTCAGAGGAGCCGAGCTAAAGGTAAAGTAAAAGTTGGCGCCGGGGCCGGGATTCGAACCCGGGCGCCCCGAACGGGGCACCGGCTCTCAGGTTTCTACTGACTCTCCAGGCCGGCGCCTATGGACAGCCCCTAAGGGGGCCTTGGTCCACTCGGCCACCCCGGCGCCGCCTATATGGAGGGGTTTGAGGGTTATAAAGCCTGCTAGCTAGCTTAGGCCTTTAGGGTTAAAGAATTACTCGAGTTTCGTTTTAGAATTACCCGTTACTTGATCTCTATCTCTACCCTTACGGTCGGCGGCACCCTTATCCTCATGAGCTGTCTCATTGCCCTCTCGTCGGCGTCCATGTCGATTATCCTCTTGTGGATCCTCATCTCCCAATGGTCGAAGGTGTGGGTGCCCTGCCCGGAGGGGGCCT
>CAZAZN010000111.1:0-2698 GCA_964489665.1 uncultured Thermofilaceae archaeon | reverse complement strand
GTCTCGGTGGGCCCGAGGACCTTAAACACCAGGAACTTCCCGAGCCCTAGGAACCTCTCGCTCCTCCGCTTAAATACGTCCACAGCCTCGGCTGCGACCTCAGCCGGGTCGGGCCACTCGTACGCGTCCGGGTCCACCCTCTCAAGCCACTCCATTAGCCTCTCACCTCTCTTCCTGTGGAAGGGGCCGCCGCTGACGTAGAAGCCCCTCCACCTAGCTATCCTCGCCCCTATGCCAACCACGTCCCCGAACCTAGCCTCAACTCCCTTGTCGTCTGACTCGACGTGTAGGGGCATCCTAGGGGGCTCCTCGCCCTCTAGGACAAGCTCGACGAGCCTACGCGAGTCCACGCGAGGAGGGGCGCGACCCGGCTTTAAAGCTCTTTATCCGCCGCAGCGGGGAGGAGCACGGGGTTAAGGCTTGCTCCCTCCTATGCTCGTCGAGTCGAGGGCTCGAGAGGGGCCCTACGTAAAGCCTAAGAGGTTCGACCTCGACCTCTCCCGTAGGATAGCCCAGCTAGAGCGGGAGTACGACGTAACCTACGACCCCGAGCGGCCCGTGCCCGATGACCCCACCCTGCCGAAGTCCGTCTACGAAGCCGGGCTAAGGCTAGCCCTAGAGGTCGGGCTCCTGGTCGTAGACGAGAAAAGGGTCGTGAAGTTCTCTGAGGAGGAGCTAGTTGAGGCCTTAAGGAGGGCTAGGCGCGAGCTCCCCGTCGGGAGGGGGCTTGACGCCAGAGTCCTTAGGTGCAGGAGCCCGGGTAGCAGGGATAGGCCCTTCGTGTTCGGGGGGCTAGCTGGGACGCCGACGCCCCTAGACTACTTCTACGAGTCGGCCCTCTCCTACGCCCTCGAGCCGCTGATAGACGGGATAGACCACGGCAGCGTGAACTGCGTGTGGGGAGTCGCCGTGAAGGGCTACGCTCCATCCGAGGCGCTGGCGGCGATAGAGGAGCTTAGGGCGATTAGAAGAGCCCTCGAGGACGCCGGGAGACCGGGCATGCACGTCCTAGCTGCTGAGAGTAGCGTAACGTCGACCGGCAGCTTAACGGCGATGGGGGTGGGGCTCCTGAGGGAGGGGGACGCTCAGCTGCTCCCGATACTTAACGAGCTTAAGACGAGCTACGACCAGCTGACTAAGGCGCTAGTGGGCCTCGTTAAAGGGGTTCATGGGGCCTCCCTCATAGATCCCATCGTGGGAGGATTCGCTAGGGGTGCCGCCGGATCGGCGATATGCTCGGTAGCGGAGATCCTCCTAGCCCAGGCCGCCTACGGGGCTAGCTACCACCTCGTACACCCCGTCCACATAAGGCTCCAGGCGACCTCGACGAGGGAGTGCCTATGGGTCGAGAGCGTGGTCGGCCAGGCGGGCGAGCTCATAGGCGTGCCGCTCGTAGGGGACGTGTGGCCCGGGTTCGGCGCGGGGACGAGGGAGGTGTTCTACGAGATAGCCGCTAACACGGTAGCCGTCGTGGCCTCTGGGCTCAACGTGTTGGGCCCCACACCCACAGCCGGCTCCAAGCCGCACGGGACGGGGCTTGAGGCGAGGTTCATGGCGGAGGTCGCGGTAGCGACCGCCGAGAAGGGATTAGGGCCCAGCAAGGCGTGTGACCTAGTCCTAGAGCTCCTGAAGCTCTACGAGAGTAAGCTCGCCAGCCCAGACTACGGCAGGCCCTTCCCGGAGCTGTACGAGCTATCCCCTGTTAGGCCTAAGCCTGAGTGGAGGAAGGTGTACGAGGAGGTTAGGAGGGAGCTGGAGGACGTGGGCGTTCCGCTGCTCACCGGCTAAGCTCGGAGACCTTCTCGGAGACCTTGGCCTTCAGCTCCTCCATCCTCTCGCTTAGCTCCTCCGGGCTCTTGGCGTACACCGTCGCCTCCACCTTGCGGCCCTTAACCTCGAAGTACGCCCAGGGCGCGGCCTCGTAGGCCTCCCTAAGCGCCTCCTCGGGGGACCCCACTAAGTCGAAGACTAGGGTTACGGAGAAGTAGGCCCCGGTTAGCGCCCTCACGAACTGGCCGAGCTCTCCCTCGAATAGCGCGGGCGCCGAGTCGAGGCCCGGTATGAACGCTAGCACGCCCCACTCGTCCTCGATCACGTAGCCGGGCGCGGGCCTAGCGGGGTTCCTGAGGACGAGCGAGCCCGCTGGCACATATGCTAGCTCCTCGTACTCCTCCGGGAGCCTAGCTACTGGAGGCGGGCGCTCCTCGGCTAGCGCTAGGTACCCCTTAACGATGTCGAGCGCCATCCTGCTCAGGATTACCTCCCGGCCGATGCTCCTAGCCACTATCTCGGAACTCCTCCTACCCGGAGGGCCTATCAGGATCGTGAGGTCGGCCTCCCTAATAGCCGACCTTATCGCCTCCTCTACCTCGGGCTCCTCGACGACCCTCGTTACCAGGAGCTCCGCTCCCATAGCGGAGAGCCTCCTGGAAACTAGGGCCGTAATCCCCTCGAGGCTAACGCCCGACCCCCAGCCGAGAACGGCCGACCTGACCCTGTCTAGCTTAGCCGGCCGCGACGTAATCGCGCCGTACATCCCGACACCCCGGCTAGGCGGAGGGCTTAATATATTATTACTTCCTCCAACCCCCGGAGCAGCAACCTAGGCCTAGCGCTATTCTCTAGAACCCTAGATAATCCTTTAAACCCCAGATAGCTCCTAAAGCCTAGATGACAGAGTACAGGGTTAAGGTTGGGA
>CAZAZN010000110.1:0-2902 GCA_964489665.1 uncultured Thermofilaceae archaeon | reverse complement strand
CGAGGGTTAACGCCGTTATCGTGCTGTACTGCCACACGGCCATAACTCACCCGAGGGAGATCGGCGACGCCATCCTAGAGGCCATTAAGGAGGCTGGCGTTAAGAAGCCTGTAGTAGCTTGCTTCATAGGCGGCGTCGAGTGCCTAGAGGAATGTGAGCGGCTGACCGAGATGGGAGTTCCCGCGTACGAGTCTCCCGAGAAGGCTGTAGCGGCGATGGGCGCGCTGTACGCCTATAAGAGGGCTCGGGAGAGGGCAGCTAGGAAGACCTACGTAGAGGTTAAGGTGGATAGGGAGAGGGCGGCTAAGGTTATCGAAAAGGCGCTCAGCGAGGGTAGGACGGCGCTAACCCCGAGGGAGGCGACAGAGGTCGTAGCCGCCTACGGCATACCGGTGCTCGAGAAGCCCCTCACTAAGACCCCCGAGGAGGCGGTTGCGGTAGCCGAGAAGATAGGATACCCGGTAGTCCTAGAGGTAGAGTCCCCACAGGTCATCCACAAGACCGACGTAGGCGGCATAATCCTCGACGTCAAGTCTAAGGAGGAGGTCGTCGAGGCGTTCAACAGGATAATGGAGAACGTTAAGCGCCACGTACCTAGGGCTAAGATCGAGGGGATCGTCGTTAGGAAGATGGCGGAGAAGGGCAGGGAGGTCATCGTAGGGATGCACAGGGACCCGGTCTTCGGCCCGCTGATAATGTTCGGCACCGGAGGCATACTCGTAGAGCTGATAAAGGACGTTAGCTTCAGGGTCGCTCCGCTAGCCCTAGAGGACATTGAGGAGATGATAAGGGAGACTAAGGCCTACGACATAATCAGGGGCTTCAGAGGAGAGCCGGAGGGCGACATCGACGTCGTCAAGGACGTTATACTCAGGGTCGCTAAGCTGGCGATGGACTTCGAGGAGATAACGGACATCGACATCAACCCGTTCTTCGTATACGAGAAGGGTAAAGGAGGGCTGGCGATAGACGTAAAAATACTGCTAAAAGGTAAGGAACACTAAGCCTCCTTCTTTACTACGTTTTCGACGTACTCCTCCGCGGTCATCAGCTTCTCTATCTCTGCCGGATCCTCCACCTCGACCTCGACTATCCAGCCCTCGCCGTACGGGTCCTTGTTAATGAGCCCTGGGTCGTCGTCTAGTTTCTGGTTGTAGCCTACTACCTTGCACTTAACCGGGGCTATTATCTCGCCGACGGCCTTTAAGGACTCAATGGTGGTTATCGTCTCCCCCGCCTCAAACTCCTTACCGACCTCAGGCGCCTCGACGAACACTATGCTCTTAAGCTTCTTCTGGGCGAAGTCGGTAATCCCGATGCGCGCCTTCTTCCCCTCGACAATTTTTATCCACATGTGGTCCTTGCTGTACCTCCTATCCTTCGGCGTGATATACCCCTTGTACTCGACGACCTCGCTCATCGGCGGCACCCAGCGCTCAAAAAGCTATTAGGCCGCCTGAAAAAGCTTTCACCGACAAAAACTCCCCGATGACAGGGTAGCCGCACGACCTATAACGAGATTTACAGGTCAAATCTACCACGTCCTAGGGGGATTACGTACGGGCCGGTGCTATGGATTAACTTTCATAAGCGTGCTAGCGCCTAGCCCGGCGTAACGGCTAATACCCCTGCCGATAAAAGTTGCAGGGGCTGTGACGAGCAACCCCGTCTATGAGCGGTGATTGAAGCGATTGGGTCGCGAGCCCCCGTACGAGGTAATTGACATGACGCTGGACTCTCGAGAGCTGCTGACTAAGCTAGGCTACGACTACTACTGGTTCAAGGAGGAGGGGGAGGAGCCTGAGCTAGTCAACGTCAGGTTCAGCGACCTCGTTCCTGGGCTTAAGCCGGGGGCCCCGGGGCACGCGGGCTTCATAGCTGGGAAGAGGCTCTACCGCCACCAGTGGGAGGCTTACAAGGCGCTAGAGGACGGCGCGAACGTCGTGCTAGTGTCGGGGACTGGGAGCGGTAAGACCGAGGCCTGGCTCATCCACACGCTTAGGCGCGGTGCGCCGACGCTGGCTGTGTACCCGACGCTGGCGCTAGCTAACGACCAGGTCAGGAGGATTAGCGACTACGCTGCCGCTACGGGATTTAAAGCCGTAGCGATAGACGCTAAGCGTAGGGAGGAGCTCGTTAAGAGCAAGGGGCTATCGCTAGCGGAGCTTAAGGGGGAGCTCGCTAGCTCGCTAATAGTCGTTACGAACCCCGCTTTTCTCCTCCAAGACCTTAAGCGCTGGGCGGTTAGGCCGGGGTCCTGCCTACTCCTGAGATTCCTAGAGCGCGTGGAGCTGATAGTTATCGACGAGCTCGACTTCTATGGTCCGCGCGAGATAGCTCTCCTCTCCTCGATGCTCAGGCTCATTAAGAGGATTACCGGGAGGGCGTTTAAGGTTGCGCTACTGACGGCAGCCCTTGGGAACCCCGAGGAGGTTGCCGAGCTGTTAACGGAGATCACGGGTGCGAGGACTGTCGTCATAGGCGGTAAGCCCTTCCGAGTCCCTAACAGGGTCTTAGTGGTACTAGGCAAGGACCTTAGAGCGCTATGGAAGGCGGCTAGGGAAAAGGCGCCCCAGATCCTACGCTACGAGGTCGGAGGGGACGTTAAGAGGGCGCTAGAGGACTTCGAGGCGTTTAAGAGGGAAGTGTTCAAGGTAGTTGCAGTCGCCGAGGCCCTCGGGATAGAGCTGCCTAAGCCGTACGTCGACCCGTGCGAGCTCCTAAGCCCCTACGTTAAGGACGACGGCGTAACCCTCGTCTTCACTAGGAGCATCGCTAAGGCTGAGGAGCTAGCTAGGAAGCTTAGGATGAGCCTTCCGCCGGAGCTGCGGGAGGCGGTCGCCACGCACCACCACCTCATCTCTAAGGCTAGGAGGGAGGAGGTGGAGAGGGGGGCTCGCGA
>CAZAZN010000109.1:0-3011 GCA_964489665.1 uncultured Thermofilaceae archaeon | reverse complement strand
GGAGGTTGAGGTTAAGGTCGTGGGCACGGCAGCCGGGTCGGGCGGCGGGGAGGGCGAGGAGAGTAGCGGGAGCGAGGGCGGCGAGAAGGGCGAGGAGGCGGGGTTTAAGCCTCCAGCGGGCGTTAAGTGGTGGAACTTCACGGTACTCGCCCACGTCACGGTCAAGGGCGAGGTGTCGAGCTCCCTGCCGGGAGGAATCGAGTACGAGTCGTCTTTCACTACCACGTACTCGTACACGTTTAAGGTTCACCTGTGTGAGGGCGAGCCTACGAGCGGCGGCACGCTGTACAAGGGCTACGTCGAGCTCGTAAGCGTGGATAGGGCCTGTACGGAGAAGTATTATCACCAGCACCTCGAGACTGGGGAAGGTAAGGCCGAGGAGACGGTTAACATGGAGGGCTGCATAAGTAGGATGCCGGAGCACCAGACGCTAAGCACTTCGATAACGGCCCTCGTGACCCCGGATGGGCGGCTAGCCATGCTGGACTACGGCTACGCCGAGTGGTACCTCGGCGAGGTGAAGGGCACTAAGGTATCAGTCGTCCAAGCCCAGGGGAAGGTTGTTAAGGCCACGACTACGGTTACGCGCGAGTTCTACCTATCCGCAGCGCCCATCGAGTACCTAATCCAGGAGCTTAAGCCGAAGGTGGGGGATACGGTCTCGGGCTCCACCGAAATTAGGGCGTCCGACTACCCGCCCCTAGCCCAGTTCTACGTCTACAACCCTGACGATGACCCAGCCATAACGATAACCGGCGAGATCGTGATAGTGCCGGGAGAGGTCTAAGACTCCGCGAGCTCCTCGCGCTTCTGCGCCGGGGAGTTCGGGAGGTCTAGCGTAGAGTATCGCAGTGCGGTAAGCAACCCAAAATAACGGGCACTCCCTCTTTTTCGCCGAGAGCATGCTACTCGAGAGACTTTACAGGTTTACTCACAGGTTCTGCCCCGAATGGGGTTCTGGCGGGATCTTCGGCCTCCGCTACTATAGGGGGGTTCTGTACTTCACGCTCGCCTTCGACGCTAAGGCGTACTTCATAAGCGAGGAGGGGGAGAGGGTCTATAGCTTCGAGAAGGTGGGTCCCGCTCCGCGGTCGGGGGGCGACACGTACAACGCGGTCGCGACGGTAGACGAGTACATATACTTCGGCGGCTGGGTCCACGCGCCCGCCTCCTACGACCAGAAGATGAACACCCTCCTCTTCGTTACGAAGTACTCGCACGTCCACAGGTACGACGTCGAGGACGATCGAGTGGACCTGCTCTGGAAGGACACGATAGCCGATAGGGAGAGGTGGGCCGGCGAGGTCTCGGAGATAATATACGACGAGGTTAACGGAAGGCTCCTGTTGGCGAGGGCCGACGGCCACGACCACTTAGGCATATACTCGCTTAACCCGTCGGGCGGGGAGGCTAGGCTGATCAGCGAGAGGCCGGGGCTTAAGGGCTCTCTGTTCATGGAGTGCGCTTGCTTCAACGTGGGCCAGTGGATGTTCACGGGCTTTCAGTGCATCGACCTGACGTCCGGGAGGATCTCGGTGCTAGAGGCTGACCTGTCGGGGGGCTGGAGCAGGGATGGCGGCGCGGTCCTCTTCCCGGTTATGGGGCCGATGGCCCCGGCTTACAACAGGCTGTTCGCGTTCGTTAGGGGAGGGTTCTTCGTCGGCAACCCGCTAGCCCACGAGGAGGATCCCGTAACGTTCGCTAGGCTGTTCGACTTCCCGGACACCGTGGTCTCGCCGTTCAGGACCAACGCCTTGCCCGTAGGCGGCGGGCTCCTGGTAGCCTATAACTCGATACCCGACCTTATGCTCGGCGAGTATAGGCCGGCCGTGATGCCGAGCGTCCTAGTCTACGTCCAGCCACCCCAGGTTAGAGTCGTCGCGGCGCTGGGCGCTAGGGTTACGTCCCTCGAGAAGTACGGCTCGAAGATACTCGTAGCCTGCAACACCATGTCTAACACCGGCAGGCCTACGCCGATGGACACGGGGCTTAGGGAGGTGCTAGCGCTGGACGACGCGATCCTACAGGCCCCTCCACCGCCCCTCACAATAGCGTTTAGGGGCGTTAAAGGCGACGTGTGGGGCGGGATCCCGCTGACCGGGTATAGGGAGGCTAGGCTGGTGCTCTACGCCTCTAAAAGCAATAAGCTAACGATCTACGAGTACGACGTCTCGCTCCCCAGCATAGGCCGCGATGCAGACGCCTATGAGATCAAGGAGGGTAAGAACGTCATAGACCTATCCTCCTACAGGTCGATAGTCTCGTTTAAGTTAGAGGAAGAGGATCCCGAGGCTAGGGTTAAGATCTACCTAGGCTAAAGCGTACGAACGAGCCTTACGAGAGCCTCGAGCTTCCTCAGAGGTAACTCCTCTGCGTAGCTCCTGCCAGGGTACTCGCTGTGGGTAGTGGCTATTACGAGCTTCCTCCTGCCGTGGGCTTTAACGAGCTCCCTAGGCACCGAGAGGAACTCGTCTACGCCGATAGAGTCGTCGAATATGAGGTCTATGGGCACGCCGGTGAAGTACGTTAGCCTCCAGCCGACGTCCCTCCTCGTCTCAGCCACCTGCCTAGCCCACTCCAGGGCTGCGGAGACCGTGGACTTAGGGGCTATGTCCACCGGGTGGATGCCATCGTACACCTCGGCGAGCTGCTTCAGGAGCCCCTCCCGCCTTAGGTCGCCGTCGCAGTGCAGCAGCGCCCACTTCCCAGCCCCCTTCACAGCCCTCGAGAACCTCTCGTGCCACCTGAGGTAGTGCTCCTCGACGAACCAGCGGGGGTAGAGGGGGCCCTTGTAGCCCGCTACGTCGTCGGCTAGCCTAACCGCGTCTACGGAGTCGAGCTCGGCGCCTGCCTTAACGACCTCTAGCAGCGTCGAGGCAATCCTCTCGTAGACCGCCACGCCCTTCTTAGGGGCCATCCTGAGTGTGACCGCAAAGCCGTAGCCGTGCGCTATGTGCCCCGCCTTAGCCGCCTCTGGGGGCATCGGGCTCGCGAAGAACGACTCCGCGGTC
>CAZAZN010000108.1:0-3027 GCA_964489665.1 uncultured Thermofilaceae archaeon | reverse complement strand
GACCTCAACCTTACGGGTTTCTGTACTTGCACGCCCTTAACTCAGGACCTATGGCTAGTCGTTAGGATAGGTAGCTTACTGTACAGGGTTAGGGTTGTTAACGGGTCTGCGAGCTTAACGCTGAACTCCTCGAGAGTTAGGGAGCTAGCAGAATACGCTATCTCGAGGGGATCGATTAGCGGGAGCGTAAAGGTCTTCTGGTCAGGGCCAGCTGTTGAGGTCGCCGCGGCGCCTGTATGGAACCTCGAGTACCCGATAGAAGTAATCCCGATCACCCTTAAGATAACCTACCTAAGCGATGAGGGAGGCTTAAAGCTTAGAGGCATGGTCTCGATGCTCAACGGGAGGGAGCTGTCCATAAACGGTAAGCTACTAGTAGTCTACGAAGACCTAGGCTTAGTGGATGAGGCGCCGATCGTTAATGGGCGCGTCAGCTATAGGCGCGAGGGCGTGCTCGCCAAGGGCGGGGTTAAGCTAGTAGTAGTCCCCGCTAGCACCGAAGGAAGGCTTCTCATACCCATAGAGTTAAGGGTTTAGCAGCGACTTAACTACCAGCATGCTAGCTATAGCGATAGGGCTAGCCCTCATAGTGTTGGGAGCCCTGCTAATAGCCATAGGTGCGCTGTTATCGGCGAGGAGCAGGGCGAGGTGCGCTGGCGTGGTAATAGTCGGGCCTATCCCCTTCCTCTTCGCGACAGATAAGGAGGTCGCTAAGCTAGCCGTGGCGCTAACCGCTCTAGCCGTCGCCTTCTTTCTAGCGCTTATAGTGCTGCAACTGTTCTTCAGGTCCGTGGGGCCATGACTGAGGACTACAGGTTTAGGGTAGCGATAGCGCTGCTTAGAGGTCTAGCCGAGCTAAGGCTGCTTAGCCAGGGGCTCGTCAGGCTAGCTGCCGAGAAGGCCTCCGAGGTGCTAGCCGAGGGGATTAAGGGGGGCCTTAGCGCTGAGGTCTGCCTTGAAAGGCTGCTAGGGAGGCTCGACGTAAAGGGGCGTGTGGAGGCTAAGGGGGATGAAGTGCTGATTAGGGTTAAGAACTGCCCCTTCTGCCTAGACTCGGCTGGCGAGCTATGCCCCCTGCCATTTCTCCTAGCGTTAACCTTAGCTAGGGCAGTCGGCGTTAAGGCGTACCCGCTTAGGGTCAGCGAGAGCCTGTTCGTAGCTAAAGGAGACTTTGAGTGCGAGATCAGGCTTCGGGTGAGGAGAGTTGCCGGAGAGGGTGCCAGAGATCTGGAAGGCTAGGGAGTACTGCCTCTCGTGCGGTAAGTGCTGCCTAGGCACAGAGATGATACTCCTTAAGAGCGACGTTAAGAGGCTAGAGGAGCTCGGGTACAGGAGGGAGGAGTTCGCCGTGTTCGACGGCCGCTTCCTAAGGCTAAGGAACGTGAACGGGCACTGCTACTTCTACGATCCCCAGACCGGGATGTGTACTATATACCCCTTCAGGCCGCTAGGCTGCTCCTTCTACCCCATAGTCGTGGACGTGGATCGAGGAGACTTAGCCCTAGACCCCTTCTGCCCCCTCAGCGGCGAGACCAAGCCCGAGGAGCTGGAGGCCGCTAGGAGGTACCTGCCGCTAATACTCGAGGAGCTAGGTAGCCGATTTAAGGGGCGAGCTAAGCCTTAGCCGGGGGTAAAGTTGATACTGGCCTTCTTCGAGGATGCGGGCTACAGAGCCCTTAAGCCTCTAACACTAACCACACCGGTCTACTTCCTAAAAGTCGGGCCTCTAAGGGTATTCCAAGTATGGGCCCGCCTCCTGGAAGTCGACAGGGTGGCGCTATTCACTAGGCGAGAGGTAGGCGGGCTAGTAAACTGGATAGCTAACGTGCAGGAAGGGCTAAGCTGCGAGGTATGCCCTGAGGACCTCGACGACGAAGTCCTAGCCCTAAACTCAGCCCTCCTCCCGCTCGCTGGAGCTGTAGAGGAGGTTAAGCGCATCACGGAGCTAAGGGAGAACGTCTTAGCGCACAAGGGCGGTAGGGTTCTGGCCGTAAAGGTCTCAGCGCCTTACGCCAACACTTTAGCTGAAGTGCTTAGGGGAGAGGTCCAGCCAGAGCTGTTCTACACGCTCTTCGAAACACTAAGAGTGATAGAGCTGCCTCAGCTACTCGACGTAACGGGGCCTGAGAGCGTCCTAACTCGGCTAGACGAGCTTCTCTCGCTTAGCATAAAGCTTGCCGGGGAGGTCGAGCGGGGGGACATCGAGGAAGGCGTGGTCGTTGACGAGAGGGGAGGCCCTGTATTAGTAGAGAAGGGCGCTCGAGTAGAGGCGCCCGCCAGGATCCAAGGCCCAGCTTACGTAGGGAGAGGGGTTAAGGTGGTCGCCTTAAGCAGGGTATCGACGACTTCGGTTGAAGGACCGGGGGTAGTCGAGGGGGTCTTAGAGGAGTGTATCTTAGAAGCCTACTGCACGGTAAGGGGCGCGTACCTACGCCGCCTGATAGCCGCTAGGAACTCGCTGATGCTCCCCTTCTCCGCGGCCTGGGGAAGGGGGGCTAGGATTATGGGCATGTTCTCGCGGCTTATGCCCTCCTCAGCCCTCATCAACGAGTCTCGGACGGGCGTAGGCTCTAAGCTATACGATAAGCTAGAAGGGGAGCTAAGGGGGCTAGCCGAGCTTAAGGGAGGACAGGAGAGGAAGCTGAGCTTAGAGAGCGTTATACGTGACCTTAGGAGCTACCTCTACGCGGGGTTTGGACGGCTACCATCAGATTTCGAGATCAAGGTAATGGAGCTATCGGCTAGATAACAGCTTCCAGGACGTGTAGACTACGGCCGCTACGGCTATTAGGAGAAGGAGGAGGGCTAAGCGCCTAGCCTCCTCCTCGTACGCTACGCCTCCTCCGCTTGGGACCTGAGGAGTAGCTTCCTCTACCCCAGAGATGCTAATCCCCGCTCCCCGCCCCTCTTCCGCTCCCAACTGCTTTAGTAGCTTAGCGTAGAGCGACGCCAACCTGTAAAGCTTGATCTTGTCATCAGCACTCCTCTCGGCCTCAGCTAGCGCAAATACGAGCCTAGCAGAGGTTG
>CAZAZN010000107.1:0-3037 GCA_964489665.1 uncultured Thermofilaceae archaeon | reverse complement strand
TTCCTCTCAGAGGAAAAGGGGACCTCTCCCACCCTCGGGTACTCCTCCCTAGCCTCATCGAGGCCCGCCTTAGCAGCTAGGACCAGGAGGGCGCCCTCCGTGGTATCGCCCCTAACAACCCACGCGTCATCCTCCCTCTCGAGCCTAGCGTCGTTGTTAAGGGCGCAGCCTAGGAGGAGTAGCTTAAGCTCGTCGAACTCTAGCGGGTTAACGCTCTTACCGTCGAGCAGGAACTCGCCCTTAGGCTCGTAGCCCACGCCGGTAACCTCGAACCTCCTCCCGCCGGCGTACACCACGCGTACGGTCATCTCGCCCTTAGTCATGGTGCCCGTCTTATCGGAGCATATGAACGTCGTAGAGCCCAGGGTCTCGACGGCGGGTAAGCGCCTAACGATCGCGTTCCTCTTAGCCATCCTGTACATCCCTATCGCCAACGCGCCCGTCACGACCGCGGGTAGGGCCTCGGGCACAGCCGCCACGGCTAGGCTTATCGCCCACATGATCATCGTCAGCGGATCGTACCTCCAGACGAACAGGCCTATAGCGGCGACGAACGCCGCCACCGTTAAGCATAGCACCGCTAGGATCCTGCCCACGTACTCCATCCTACGCTCAAGCGGGGTCTTCTCCTCCTTCTCCTCCTGCAACCTCGCCGCTATCCTACCGAGCTCCGTGCTCATGCCGGTAGCTACGACGACCGCCTTACCCTTCCCGTAGGTCACGACAGTGCCCGCATAGACCATGTTAGCCCTATCCGGCAGCGGGGTCTCGGGAGGCAGAACCCCTAGCCGCTTAGTGACAGGCACCGACTCGCCAGTGAGCGACGACTCATCGACCTTCAGGTTAACGACCTCGAACAGCCTGGCATCCGCCGGAACCCTATCGCCAGCCCTCAGGACCAGGACGTCGCCGGGCACGAGCTCCCTAGCGGGAACCGTAACCTCCCTACCCTCCCTCACCACGGTGGCCTGTGGTGCCGCCATCTTCCTCAAGGCCTCTAGCGCCCTCTCAGCCCTATACTCCTGGAAGAAGCCAAGTGCCGCGCTAGCGATTACTATAGCCACGATGGTTGCCGCGTCCCAGACCTCCCCTATCACCAGCGAGAGAGCAGTAGCGAACAGCAGTATGATAACCAGAGGGCTCTCGAACTGCCTGAGAAGGACCGTTAAAGGACGTACCCGCCTCTCCTCCCTAATCTCGTTAGGCCCGTACTCCTCAAGCCTCCTCCTAACCTCGTCCCACGATAACCCCTCAGGACTACTCTTAAGCGCTTTAAACACCTCCTCGACGCTCAGCGCGTGCCATGCGGCGCCACCCATACCGCGCCCCAGCTTTAGCTAGAAGCCACACTTATTCGTATTGTGCTCCTCCAGGGAATAGTTCGGACTTCAGCGGCTTTCAGAAATACACAGTAAGGAAGACTTATCTTACAGATCTGAGAGAACGCTCATGGATGATCTCGGTTACGAAGAGGGTTGGGAAGAGGAGGACGATCGTCATCCCTAAGGAGATCTCGGAGAGGCTCGGAATAGAGGAGGGCACGCGAGTAAAAATATACATTGAAAAGGGTAAAATAGTCATAGAGCCCGTGAAGGACGCCATCTGGCTATCGCTACACGGCGAGAAGTTCGCCGAGATAACGTTAAAGGAGCTCGAGGAGGAGAGCGTTGAGAGGCAGAAAGAGTACTTACGTAAAGGTATTAGTTGACACGAGCTTCCTCCTACCGGCTCTAGGCGTCAGGGTCGAGAACAGGGTGCTAAGAGCCATACAGCTGTTTAGGCGCCTAGACGTCTACTACGCTGAAGCCAGCCTCCTCGAAGCCATGTGGAAGCTTCTGAAGGTAGCGCCCCTCGAGAAGCTAGGACGTATCGCCCAGGGAATCGAGGCCATTAGGGAAACCTATAAGCTAGCGACGCCTACGCTCCAAGCCTACGCCCTCGCGTTCAAACTATACCGCCTAGGCCACAAGGACTACATAGACGACCTCCTCTACGCCACAGCTAGCACCATGGGAGCACTGTTCCTAACCATAGATGACGACTTCGTAAAATTCCTCGAGAAGACCGACATGCCCCTAGACGTCGTAGTATTCCCTGAGGATCTAGCTAACGTGATTGGGGCCTAGAGAATACACCGACAAAAACACTAACAAGAAGAAAAAGGTAATTTGAGGCTAGCGCCTTACTCCTCCGCAGGCTTAAACCTGCTCTCCAGCTTCTTAAGCACTCCAGGCAGCGTAGTGTACTTTAAATTCGAACACCTAAAGCAGCTGTGCTTTTACTTTAAGGCCTATATGACCTTACCTTTTAGGTATCTGTCCTTAGTATCTCAAATATCAAAGTAATTTTCTCTTTCTAAGCCTTAACGGGTGGCCTGATATCCCTTTTTGATCCTCCATTGTAGTGATCTCCTCCTCTCGCCGTATAACAAGGGAGGTATAGGCTACCAGTAATATTCCTGTACCTTAGATCTCTACCTCTAGCCTCCCCGCAAAAAAGATATTGTAGAGTGATCTATGGTAAAAATGGTGGCCCTCCGGGGGAGGCTTTAAGTGTAGCCTCCCCCAAGCCTCCGGCGACGGAGGCTCTAGGGGAGGGCCGTACAGGGGATGCGCCCTCCTCCCGAGGGGGAGGGTAAGATAGTAGCCTGGCCCCGGAGAGGGGATGCGCGGGGCCTAGGCACGGCCGAGTACGATGCCTACAGCTGCGCCTAGGGAATCCTAGAGGAGAGCTTTTATCGAGGCCCTGTATCACTACATCGTGAGATGGAGCTAGAGGATATCGACTACCTAGCGATAGCGCTACTAATCCTCATGGTAGCCTACACGGTAGTCCTCGTACTCCTCGCCCTAGGCTGGTAGCCCCCTCTCGCACAGATTAAGCTTCTCCTAGAGCTTAAGCAAGGGGAATTTTTCAAGGCTAAGGTATCTATCCATTCAAGAAAGCGGCTAACTCACCCCCAGGAGGTTAGCCTAGCACAGTAGCGGTGGGGGGATAGGCTCCCCCCGAACCGCCTATCCCCTAACCACCCTTTCCT
>CAZAZN010000106.1:0-3039 GCA_964489665.1 uncultured Thermofilaceae archaeon | reverse complement strand
ACCTATGGGACTTCAACGCAGTAAAACTATACCTACCACTAAGCCAAGTACCGCTAGTTACCCTCGTGCTGGAGGGGCGCGCTGCCCCCTACCTAGCTTACACGTTAACGCAGATGCCCTACTTTTACAGCGCTATTGCTAGCAGGCGGGAAGCCGTAGTATTCTTCCAGCTACCCTGCTCGCTACTATCCCAGCTTCACAGATCGCTCTCAGAGGTTAGAGGCTTAGACGTGGACGTACCGTTGGGCACGCTGTACCTAGACGAGCGCTACCTGAGGAGGTGGAGACCTCAGTACCCAACTTACTTCGAACATGGAAGGTGGATATTAGCCGCTAGGAAGGCTGAGATACTTGACAAGGGTAGAGTGTAGCGAGAAGGAGAAAAAGGAGCTAGCGAAGGAGGTTGCTGAGGCCTTCGTAGAGGCTTGTAGAGGAGTTAGCGACGACTTCCTAGCGATAGCTAACTTTCACGTACATAGGAGGCTTAACATGGATATAGTAGACGCCATTAAGTACAAGCCCAGGGAGTTCTACGAAGTTTTTACAGATTTGTTCACTAACTGGGTTTGGAACGTTATTATAAATCGCGTGTTTGAGATACTTGAAAGGAAGGGGGTCGAGTTCTCGCCCATGGACGTTGTGAGGTGGTTTAGGGGAGAGGAAGAGGTTATTTAGACCTCAAGGGTAGTAGGCTCTAAGGTGCCCTAGTTGACCATACTACTAACGAATGACGACGGAATATGGTCTCCAGGCCTCTTCGCCCTTAAGCTGGAGCTAGAGAGGGCAGGGAGAGAGGTAGTTGTAGTAGCGCCTAGGAGCCAGAAAAGCGGTGCCGGCAAGTCCGTTAGCTTCGAGGTCTCCGTAGAGCAGGTTAAGCTTAAAGACGGGTCAGTAGCTTACGCCGTAGAGGGCACGCCTGCCGACGCCGTGCTAGTAGCGTTCGACCTAGTAAGCGACTTAGAGCTGGTAGTAACGGGCGTTAATCAGGGCCCTAACCTGGGGATATGGGACCTGCTCTCTTCAGGTACCGTTGGGGCGGCTATAGAGGCAGCCCTCGAGAGCGTACCGGCTATATCGGTATCCTACGTGGCTAGGTCTTGGGAGAGGTACTTAGAGATGGGGGTTGAGGACTATAAGCTTCCAGCACGCGTAGGAGCCAAGGTAGCGGAGTACGTGCTGGAACAAGGCATGCCGTACGGAGTGGACGTGATCAACATCAACGTGCCGGAGTGGGTTAGGGAGAGCGAGATCAAGTTCAGGATTACTAAGCTAGCCAAGGTCGGCGCTAAGGGGCTGTATGTTAGGCACGGCGAGGGGCTATTTAAGGCGAGGGAGTGGAGCTTAGAGTGCTACGCCGACCCGGACGAGACGACGGACGTAGGCGCAGTGCTCACAGGGTACATTTCGATAACTCCCATCTCCCTTAGCGCTCTATGCGTGCCCGCGTACGCTGCCGACCTAGTGCGGAAGCTGGAGGAGGAGTTTCGAGGGATAAGGGTTGAGGAGGTATAAGCTCGTAGCCTACAACCTTGGGAGGGAAATCGACACAAAGCTGCTCTCAAGGGAGAAGCTTAAGAGGAGGCTAAGGCCCTCCTGGGAGGAACCGCTAGTGCTTACGGTAGCGGGATGCCAGGCGCTCGTCTACCCATTTGGCGCGGTCGTGCTAGTTAACCCAACTCCCAAGGCGGTAGGGGAAGCGTGCAAGCTGGTCGCTAGCTACGTAAAGGAGCCCTCTAGGCCTCTAAGCGAGGAATACGAGATAATCGTGCTAGAGTCTAGCGATGAACTACGAGAGGTGTTCGCCGATTACGACGAGGAAGAGCTAGCCGAGGTGGAAGATAGGGAGATCATAGTAACCGATGCCGCGTGCATACTAAACGGCAGGCCCCTGACCCAAGACGTCATAAAGGTAGTCGGCTTCGCCCTAGCTCAGTCAGTAGCCCTTGACAGGATAGAGAGGTACGTTGATAGGGCTTTAGAGAGGGCTCAATCGATCCTAGACACGTTCGAAAAGGGGCTCTTGCTGGCGAGGATCAAGCCAGCTGTTAGGGAGCTTATCCAAGTCATGAGGGAGAGGTTTAACGCTCTTTCGGACGTGATGATACTCGAGAAGCCGGAGCTCGTCTGGGAGGACCCTGAGCTCGACGAACTTTACGAGGAGCTTAGGCGCGTATTCGAGATAGACGACAGGTTCCGCGCGATCGATAAGGCGCTTGAGGACATAATGGAGATGGGAGAGGTGGTATCGGACCTCGTAACCGCCTCGAGAGAGGTCCTACTAGAGCTCCTAATACTCTGCCTCATAGCTGTAGAGCTCTTTATAGCCATCCTCCAGCTCTTACCGAAGTAGGCTAGGCTAACAGGATTTCTACCTCCGCGCCCGCTTAATAGCGGGGGTACGGCCTTGATGGTAACCTTCCTCGGCACGGCGTCCGCTGAGGGCTACCCCGCTACCTTCTGCCACTGCGATAACTGTAGGAGAGCTAGGACTCGAGGGGGTAAGAACATTAGGGCTAGGGCCTCGCTCCTCGTTAACGACGACCTGCTGATCGACCTCCCGCCTGATGCAGCCGCTCGCAGCATAGAGCTAGGGGTGGAACTGTGGAGAGTGAAGGGGCTTTTAATAACGCACAGCCACGAAGACCACTTCTACCCAGACGAGCTCAGGCTAAGGGCGTGGCCCTTCGCCAGCGAGCCCCCTAGACCGCTGCTGATAGTTGGGAACGAGTGGATAGTCAGATCGATTAGGAGGAGGTACAAGGGTAGGCTTAGGGCTCTTAAGGTTAGGGTGAAGGAGGCTAAGCCTTTCGAGCCACTTAAGGTCGGGAAGTATAAAGTAACGCCCCTAGCAGCTAACCACGAGTGCAAGACCGGCGAACAGCCCTTGATATATATAGTCGAGTGGGGAGGAAAGAGGATGCTCTACGCCTGCGACACGGGCCCTCTCCCACAGGCATCGCTTAAGAAGCTGTGCAGCACTAAGCTAGACCTGGTCATAGTGGAGGCAACGCTAGGGAGGTTAAGCTCCAAGGTCTTCCC
>CAZAZN010000105.1:0-3047 GCA_964489665.1 uncultured Thermofilaceae archaeon | reverse complement strand
CGATAGGGCGCTTGAGCCGTTGGGGCTTGAGCTTAGGGCGGTTACTAGGGAGGGTGAGAGGGTTAGGGTGGAGAGGGGGGCTAGGCTCGACGACTGCTGGATAGTAGCAGTCTTGAGGGAGCCGCCTACGCTGGCTGAGGCGCGGGCGTCGGGGTGGAGGGTTGACGACCTAGCTATACTGGCGGCTACCCTCCTCATGCTGGTGGCTAAGGGGGGTAGCGCTCCTAGGCAGCAGGTGGTGGACGTTCTTAGGAGGAAGTTTAGGGCTTGGAGGGTGAACTACGCGCTGGATAGGTTCGTTAAGGCGGGCTACTTGGAGGAGGACGGTGAGAGCTTGAAAATCGGGTGGAGGGCTAGGGCTGAGATCGACCTAGAGGCCCTGGTAGGCGTAAAGAAGGCTGGGGAGGTTAAGCGGCCTGAACGAGAAGGCCCCTCGGGGTCCTAACTAGCTTCACTACTCCTAGCCCCTCCATCCTCTTAACCCTCCTCCACGCCGTGGTCTTCGGCAGCCCTAGCCACTCGACGATCTCCGTTAGGTAGGCTTGTCCTCCCCTCATCCTAACGAACCTTAGGATCTCCACCTCCTCCTCTGTTAGGAACTCCTCGCTCTCCGCCCTCCTCCTCGATAGTAGGAACGCGGTTACCGCCGCCGCCACAGCGCCTCCGCCCAGCACGTAGACCCACACCGGCATACCGCCCTCCTCCCTTTTAGCGGGCTTAGTCTCCTGGGGCGGCGTAGTGGGCTGCTCCTCACCTCCTCCGGTCGTCGGGGCCCCTCCTCCTGTCGTGGGCTGCTGGGTTCCGGTCTCCCCGCTTGGCTTAGTCGCCCCACCCGAGGGCTGCTGTCCAGCGGGCTTCTCCTCCCCCTTCCCGGTCTCTAGGAGCACGGGGATTGTGTACTCGACCTTTAGGGGGGAGGAGGCGAAGTCTAGGACTAGGGTTTCGTCCTCCGCGGATACGCTTACGGGCTCGGGGCTAAAGCCTAGGAGGACGGCGCCCTCAGGGAGTAGGACCGTCACGTTGGGGAGCTCCTCGGAGACGCTTAGCGTCCACAGCCCTCCCTCCTTGCTCGTGAGGTCGTAGGTATAGTAGGTTACGTATACCGCGCTCACGTTTAGGCAGAATACCCTGATAACCCCCTCGCTTACCTGCTCGTAGCCTAGCGGGAGCCCCTCCTGATCGGTTACGAGGAGGAACTCGGGCTTGCCCAGTAGCTTGACCTGAACCTCCTCGGCCGCCGCGTAGGCCTGCTCCACCTTAACGTAGCCGTCCTTATAGACGGTTAGCACGGTCCAGGCGGGCTCGGCTAGGGCGATAACGGGAGCTAGAAGTAGAGCTACTAAGGCCAGCACGGCTACGCCTACCCTCATCACACAGCACCTCATGGTTAAGGGGAGGATGGGTAAAAAGGGTCTGCTTTTCGGGCTCTCGCCCTCTAATGTCTACTCGCGCCGCGGCTGTGGCCCATGCCCCTACCCTTGCCGTGCGGAGGCTTCGGCCTAGGCGGTAAGGGCGGCTTCTTCGGAGGCTTGGGGACTAGGTGCGGTGCCTGCTCCCTAATCTCCTTCCTAACCTTCGCTAGCTCCCACATGACGTACTTCAGGCTCGTGAAGTTGCCCGACTCTAGCACCTTCTTGATGGAGTTTAGCCTCTCGAGCAGCCTTTCCCTAACGTCCTCGGGGAGCTTGTCGACGACCTCTAGCAGCTTGTCGACCGCCCTGAGGGCCCTCTCCCTTACAAGCCACCTACCGCACTTCTTAACGCTCCTCATCGCGAGCCCTATCTTCCTCGTAGCGTTGGCGATCATCCTGGCTATCTCGCTCGTGTTGTACTCCCCTATCATGCTAGCCGCCTTCTCGAGCTCCGCCTTAGCCTCCTCCAGCACCGCTAGCGCCTCGGTTACGTTGAAGCCCTTCTCGGCTAGCTTCTCGAGAAGCTGCTCCATCCTCTCGATGTGCTCTAGGTGCCTCTCGATCGCCGTCTCGAGCCCTATAGCTCCAGGCGTGTAGTTCAGCGCCGTTACGTTGCCTAGCCTCTCCCTAATCCTGGCCCTTATCCTCACGGGCTCCTTAAGCGCGCTGAATATCTCCTTGAGTAGTTCGAAGGCCGCCGAGTAGTTGCCGGACTCGTATAAGGTTAGGGACTCGTTGTACAGGGCCCACAGCGTGTCGTTGCCATAGACCTGGAGTAGCAGCTTAACCCTGCTTAGGAGCACGGCTACGGCCTGCGGCGAGACCATTAGCTTAACCATCGGCTTACTGACCGGGGCTGCGGGGGTGACGACCTTAGATACCTCTACGGTCTCGTTACCCCACGTTACCCTAGCTACTACCGTGACGTTGCCGAACCCCTGCGCGGGTATGACGATCGAGTAGGTGCCCGTCGAGTCAGTCAGCCCGGTGCTAGTGTACACTAGCGTGCCGTTCGGCTTGTAGACTTCTACGGTTACCGTAGCGTTGGCTAGCGGCGCGCCGCTAGTCTCGTTGTAAGCGTAGACTACGACCTTGAGGGCCCACTTAGTCCCTATTACCTTAACAATGCTAACTGAGAGGTTTACGGCTAGCTGCGCGAACGCGGCCGGTAGCGTTGACGCCACGAGCAGCGCCACTAGCAATCCAGCGGCTAACCGGGCCATCCTCATGCCAGCACCCAAGGGGTAGGGGGCCGGGTCAGCTAGTTAAGGAATGCCGTGAAACGAGGTGAAACGCCCTTATTCCCGGGACTGCGACAGGACGACGGGCTTACGCCCCATTAGCTCAGCGACCGTAAGCACCTTAACTCCCTCCTTCTCGGCGACTTCGTACACCTCCCTAACCCTCTCCCTGTACCTAGGCTCTCTAGGCAGGTGGTGGTCTAGGATGATCACCTCGGGCGCCGCCTCTACAAGTATCCTCTTGATGTTCTCCAGCGCCCTCCGCAGGTTAATCTTGTTGAGCATGTAGCCTAGCGTGTACGTCGCTGGCCCGTCCAGCAGTAGGACGCTAGGCTTCTCCCGCACTATCCACTCGGCGTAGTCCTCTATTATGGGCCCGTTGAGGTCGGAGGAA
>CAZAZN010000104.1:0-3076 GCA_964489665.1 uncultured Thermofilaceae archaeon | reverse complement strand
CCCTAATACCCCTAACCCACGCCCACACCCTGCTACCCAAGAACTGGAGCAGCTTCTACCTAAAGTACGCCAGGATCGCTTACCACCTCTCCTGGCCAGCCCCCAACGGCAGCACCGGAGTACACGAGAAGGGCTACGGCGAGTTCAAGGTCCCAAGCCCCGACAGCGATGTAATACCAACCCTAACGGTAGTCGACAACACCATACCCGACTACGCCGAGGAAGCCGAGAAGGTGGTAGAGGCCGCAATAGAGTGGGGCAGGAGGAGGGGGATAGTGAAAACTTAGCCCTCTGCAGCCCCTACGCCAGCGCTAACCAAGTCAGACGTCCTCATGCACGTCAGCTCCCCTTCCAGGAGCCTCGCTATATCCTTCTTACGCTGGACAATCCTCCTAAACAGCTTCTCATCGTCGGTCACCAGCGCCAGCCCGTTCTCCACGGCGGCTACCACGTAGGCCGAGTCGTAGTAAGTGATTCTAAGCTCACACGCCAGCCTCAAGACGCTAACCCAGTCCCTAGGCTCCAGGAACTCCACGACGCCGTAAACCCTGCTAACGTACCTAACCAGAGCCAGCGCCTCATTAATGTTAATCACCCTAAGGAGGGTAGCCTCCTTCCACAGGCCATTACCAACCTCGTAGGGCGTTAGCGTAAGCACATAGCACCCCCGAAGGTACTCCAGCGCGTCAGCCCCCAACATCCTAACAATGTTCAACAGCGCGGACGCGTCGAACAGCAGCTTCATCTCTCATCCCTACTAGCCCGAATAGCCTCCACTATAGCCTCCCTAGGAATCCTCCTCAAGATCTCCTGAGCCCTCCTCAAAGCCTCCCTAACCTCTTCCTCCTCCCTCCTCCTAACCTCTTCCTCAAGCGCCCTACGGATAACCTTGCTAATAGGAACCCCATACTCCTTAAGCTTCAGGTAAAGCTCCCTCCGAATCTTAGCAGACACCGTCACGTAGCCCATACACGAACCTAAACCACTACTACCCTAAATATCCTACCACATTCGTAATACCTAAAACGTAATACCGCTACCGGGAACCTCCGCCAAGCCTCACCTCCTTAAACTCCGTCCTAACCCCGGGCCTCTCGACGACCAGCGCAACTCCCTCGCAGCCACCCGGCCTATAGGCGTTATGCCACTCCTCAACCACATACAGCTTACCGGGCTCCATCGGAACCTCCCTAACCACGCCCCCCTCCTCGACGACCAAGACTATAGAGCCCCTCAGGAGCACGAACAGCTCCGGAGCATCGTGCCTCTCAAGCATCCTAACGTCCTCGCGGCTACAGTTCTCCGGGCAGTACACGCCAATCTGCCACCTATCCGAGTCCCTAAAGGCGATCCACCACCTACCCAGCGCTCTAGCCTCCACAACCCTAATGTCGACCACCCCTAGAAGCCGACGCTAAACCCCTTAAAAACGGCTAAACAACGTTAATATCGAAAACCGCAGGAGGTACTGGGGGAATGGGGCTAAAGGAGGAGCTACTACGCCTACTAAAGGAGGACGTCGAGTTCAGGTACGCCGTACTAGGCTACCTAGGGCTAGACGAGGTCATAAAAGCCATCCACGCGCTTCAGGAACAGGTTGCCGAGCACACTAAGGCCATACGCGCCCTCCAAGAGCAGGTTAAGGCCCTACAAGAGCAGGTAGCCGAGCACAGCAAGACGATAGCTGAGCACAGCAGGGTCTTAAGGGAGCTAGTCGAGGCGGTTAAGGGACTCGACGAGAGGGTAACGCGGCTCGAGGGGAAAGTGAACGGGCTAACGGCAGCCTTAATGGATGTAAGAAAGGCGCTAGGCGTAACCCTCGAGGAGTTCGCCAGAAGCTTCCTAAGAGGGCTTTTAGAGGCTAGAGGCGTCTCCAAGGAGAAGCTCAAGCTCCAAAGCAAAACCTTGAGGATAGATGGCGAGGAAGTACAGATAAACATATTCAACGAAGACCCCCTAATCATCGGCGAAGTAACCTCGCTAGCCGAGAGCCCCGAGGAAGCCGAGAAGGTCGCGAAGAGGATAAGAGTCGTCGAGAAGGCCTACGGCCGCAGGCCCCAATACGCCTTCCTAATAGCCCAAACCATAGCGAGAAGAGCGTACAAGGGGATAATGGAGGTAGCCGAAAAAGAGGGAATCGAGGTAATATACGGTAGAATAGCCTAACCACCTCCAAGTACCCCAGTAATTACCGCGGACCACCAGGCAAGTCCCGCTTCCCACTAGTAACCCCTCTAAGCGTTTGAGATGATATTATAATAATAATTACTATTTAATCACACATACACATATTTAATTACATTGTATATCGCCTACCACCGCCCCTACCTAGGATAGGGAGGGGATGGCGGTAGTTAGGGCTTAAGGCGTCCACGGCCGGCGACGTTAGGGTTAAGACCACATCCTTAACGGCTCACAAGGTCGGATTAGCCTTGACCATCGCGGGGTTAAGCGCCTCGTACTAAGCTCTGGATAAGCAGTAAGAGAGGGAGGCCCTCGAGCAAGCTGGCACCTAGCATAGCCCCTTATTGCTATCTTCCATGGTGAATGATAGGCAGGGCGGCTTAGCCATCAGAGTGGCCTGACGGTCTCAGATGTCGGTGAAAACTCGTGAGCGATGAAGGAGAGTACTTAGAAAAATAGGCTTAAGGTATCGTAACAGCCAAAGGCCAGGGTGTCCTAGAGTACTCCTCGGCTATCCTGCATGGTACATTCAGCACGAAGGACCAACACTGCATGTGAGCTGTCAGGAGACCTTTGTCCGTCAGCTTTAATCTTTCACCCTCTTTCTTCACGATACCCCTTAGCCTTAATAGCCAGAGGGCCTTGCTAAGGCCAGTCTTACCGATGAGATGGCTGAATTCCTCCCCAAATTTGTTCTTAAACTCCTTTAAGTTTAGCTCCTTACACACGAAGAGTCTACAGGCCGTATACCTAGCTGCCCGTTCTTCAATGCTCACCTCTCTAGCCCCGGCTATGGGCAACCTGCCCTTAGCCAGAGCGCGCACGTATTCTCTAACCGAGCAGGTGTTCACGTACTCGTAACCGCCTGTGAAGCCCATGGCTCCGCAGCCAA
>CAZAZN010000103.1:0-3100 GCA_964489665.1 uncultured Thermofilaceae archaeon | reverse complement strand
CTAGCCATAGAGGAGGGGGGCAGGTGCTACTTCTACACGCCCGAGGGGTGCCTGATAGAGAGGCAGGCCTCCTGGAGGCTTAAGCCCATGATATGCCTAATACACCACTGCTCGGTATTCGCGGAGAGGAGGGGTAAGCTCTACATCAAGGTGAGCGTGAGGCGGGAGGGCGGTAAGTTCGTCCCCGTCTACAGGGAGGTTAGCCGAGAGGAGTTCGACCGCGTCGCCGAGGGGGTTAGGAGGGACGTGTACAGGCTGTACATGAGGAGGCTAAAGGGAAGGGAGCCTTCGCCTAGCTAAGGGCGCTTATTCCGCCTCACCTCCCAGCCCAGCTTAACAGGCTTGATGTCGCCCCGCCTCAGTCTTTCCTCGAACTTCGCCCTAAGCTCGGACCAAAACCCCCTGTCGAATAGCGCGATGCCCTGCTGCAGGGCGTCGAGGATTAACGGGTTACCCTGCTCGAACATCTCCTCCACTTCACGCGTGGTGTAGACGAAGAGGTCTACGGCCCCTTCAACGAGACATGCGTACTTTAGCGGCCTATCGATGAACCTCTCGTCGCTCTTAGAGACGACGATTAGCACGTCGTAGTCACTGAACACCGTGTAGTCGCCCCTCGCCCGGGATCCGAACAGGACTACTGACTCAACGTTCTCGTCGCTAGAACAGGCGGATAGGAGCTTCCTCAACGGCCTAGGGACTTCGCGCATAGCCCGTAACCCTCTCAGCGAAGCGTAGGGTTTCACGCGCTAAGTCGAGCGCTTCCTTAGCGTCATCTTCGCTAAACATGTCCACGGGCGCGCCGCTTGGGAATGCGTTCGGGTACCTAGTTGGGATATAGTACCTATTGAGCACGAAGCAGGCCCGCCTAACTTGGCCGGGTACTGCTACGTACCTCTCAACTTCGCTTAACAGCTCCACTAAGTTGTGCCCTCTAGTAGGCCTGCCGAAGTGCTCTAGGATCGCCTTAAGCGACTTCTCGGCGGCTTGGTGGCACGCAAAGCAGCACCACGCGTAGTTCCCGCTAGAATACAGCGCCTCCGCAGCCCTAAAGTCCCCCCATGCTTGCCGCATCCAGTCGCGCGTCCTACGCGGAGACATCTACCGTCGGCTTATAATTCGATCCGCGCCATAAATATGAGAGGTTAATGGAGGGCTAGAGGCTTTAGAAGGCTTAAGACAGCTTTGAGGGCGTCTGCTTTCTCCTCCTCGCTAGCGTCCTCGGGGTAGGGTTGTCCTCCGCCGCTGAGGCACCCGCCTGGGCAGACGTACAGTACTACTGGCTCGTCGATGCCTTCCTGTAGCGCCTTCTCCAAGACCTTCCCCACCTCGCTGGGGCCTACCGCTCTACGGCAGGGCTCCTCCTCTAACCTCTCCTCGAGCTCCTCCTCGGGAAGGGCCTCTAGGTCCACGCTCCTTAGCAGCCTCAGGACCTCTCTAGCCGTTACGACTAACCCCCTAGCTTCGAGCCGCCTAGCGATGCACGCCGTTACCAGTGCGGCCCCCTTCTCAAGCTTAAGCCTTGGCTCTACGGTGAGGCCTATTAGGTCGGGGTAGTGCTTCTTGATGAGCAGGTACTCAGAGTAGCTAGCCGGTACCAGCGGCTTCTCGGGCTCGGGTTTGTACGCGGGTCTCCAGACCACAACCCTCCTGAACCCAAGTTCCTTAAGGGCGGCCGCGATCCTGCCTGGCGGTGCCTTTAGGGCGGCGCATAGGCCCGCTAGCGCTTCTGGCTCGACATAGGCTGTCTCGAGGAGGCCTAGCCTTAGCTCCTGGACTAGGTCGCCGAGCCTGTTAACCTCCCTTAGGGCGCCGACTGGGCAGTAGAGCAGACACCTGCCGCAGGCTATGCAGGCGCTCTCGTCGAAGCTCGCCTGGAACGGGGTCGTTACGGCGACGTCTATGCTCCTATTAGCGTAGTCTATAGCGCATACCCCCATGGACTCGCACACCTTAACGCACCTGCCGCAGACTATGCACTTCTCCCCATCAATCCTGAACAAGCTCCCAAGGACGTCTACGGCCCTCTCCCTACAGTACTCAAGCCCTCTCTCCCCTAGGACTATCAGCGCCTCCTCGGCTATCCACTTTAACAGCCTCTCGAGCTCATCTAGCGTGGGCGGGCATCCCCTAACCCAGTAGTCCACCTTAACGTACCTGGATAGCGGAGCCGCCCTGATCGGGGTCTTCGGCCCCCTAACGGGCTCGGGAGTCGCCATCGCGGGTACTCCGCCCAGCACGGCGCAGGACCCGAGGGCTACCAGCAGCTTTGCCCTACGCCTGATCTCCCGGAGCTTCTCGAGGTCCTCCTGTGAGCCGACGGCGCCCTCCACTACAGCGACGTCGTACTCTCCATCGGTTACGCCGAGTAGGGGCTCGTGGACGAGCTCGAAGCCTAGGTCGCCCAGCCTTAGGAGGGCCTCCACTAGGCTATACCTACAGCCCTCGCAGCCGCTAAGCGAGAACACGGCAACCCTCACGGCTACCACCTCACAACCACCCTCACGTAGTGAGTTGCACAACCCAAGCATGGATCGTAAGCCCTGACGAGCTTGCCCAGCTCCCTAACTACGCCTTCCCCGATCCCCATCTCCCTCACTAGCTCAGCGCACGCAAGCTCCAAGTGGTAGGAGTTTATCGTCGTCGGAGTGATTATGTTGGCGTACCTTACCCTGCCGTCCTCGCCTAGCCTGTAGTGGTGTATCAACGTGCCTCGAGGCGCCTCCTTAACCCCAACTCCCTCCCCAGCCCTAGCCCTAACCTTAACCCTCAGCCTATCTCCCTTCGAGGACTCGGCCAGCTCCTCTAGGACGCTAGCCGCTCTCTCCACCGTGTAGACGAGCTCGACCGCCTTAGCCTTCAGGTTGTCGAACGGGTTCCTCAGCGGCAGTTTAAGGGCCGATGCCAGCTCCCTAGCCCTGCCCGTTAGCGAGCTGTGGCGGGCGTTCAGCCTAGCCCTAGCTCCCACGTATACCGGCGAGCCCCCAGCGGTAACCCGCCTACAGGTTGAGTACGGTACTTCAACCTCGGAGATCAGCTTGAGGTACTCGGACGGCTCTACTCCCTCGCTCCCGTCAAGCTCTAGCGTGCGGCCTATGAA
>CAZAZN010000102.1:0-3101 GCA_964489665.1 uncultured Thermofilaceae archaeon | reverse complement strand
TTTTTCAGGGGCTAACGCCCCGCGCGCCGGAGAGGGCCCCGAGGAGGGGGAGGGGGTTAGGGTTAGGAGGTACGGCGAGCTCAGCGAGAGGGAGAAAGGGACCATATACATCGCGGCGTGGCTACTACACTACTACGGCTACGGGTACCGTAGGATCAAGAGGATCCTGCTATTGCTCTACGGCGTGGATGTATCGAAGGGCACCATATGTTCTTGGCTCTACGAGGGCAGGAAGCCTAAATTCCCATTGAGTACTTTTGAAAAAGCGCTTTTCTACCACGTAGCCTACGAGCTTGCGCTCAAGCTCAAGCGGGAGCACCCCGACTGGGGCCACAAGCGGATAGCTAGCGAGCTAAGCAAGCTCCTACCCGTGTATATCCCGCCGTCAACCGTTTACTTCTGGATCACTGGGAGATCTAGGCCCAACGTCACGCCCATTAACTTGAGGGAGCTGGGGGCGATAGCCTACTGCGTTGGGGTGCTGGTGGGCGACTACTGCAGGGCTTGCGGCGGGCTGAGGAATAGGGATGAGACTTTCGTTAGGTATTATGCGGAAATGTACGCTAAGGCTACAGGCGTTAGGCTAGAGGTTAACCCTACCGAGGATGAGTATTACATGACCTGCGAAAACGGAGGGTGGTTACGCGCTTTGTGGAAGACCGGATTGTGGAAGGTATTCGCTTACCTAGCCCCTCGAGAGTTCTTGAAAGGCTTGTATGACTCTGAAGGAAACCCGAGTCCAAATCTCGTACATAGGAGGCGCATACTGAAGAGCATTCAGATTTTCCTTACAATTGGAGACCCTGAGGTTAAGAGGGTGGCTAAGATGCTGCTGGAGCGGATGGGCTTCAAAGTGTACGAGCGCTACCGCGAAGGCGAGGTAGAGGAAATAGATGGCAGGATGGCGCGCTTCAGCGGACGCTGGGCGCTGCGCATTAACGGCTGGGATCAGGCTGAGATGTTCGCTAAGCTAATAGGCTTCCGCGTTAGCTACAGGAGGGAGGTGCTCAAAGACCTGCTAAGGTTAAGGCCCCTAAGCCAGAGACAGCGCTACCACTGGTGGACTACTCATTACGAAAAGACGCCAAGTGGGAAGTGGAGGAAAAAGCACTAAGCCCCTCCCCCAACCCCCTCTCCTTACCCAAGAGAGCCCTAGCCTCCTTCTCGAGCTCTTTAAGCGCTAGGTAGAGCCTGTAGGTCAGCTCCGCCCTCTCCTTAACACAGGCTTCAGCCTTCTCCCTTAAGTACTTGGTGAACTTGAACCACACCCTCATGGGCTTATCCCTGATCGCCCTCCTGCTGTCCTCCAGCTCGCTCCTAACGACGCTTATCGAGGTGCTAACCTCCCACCCTAATCCGGCTACGACCTCCTCTAGCGGGGCGGGGTCGAGCTCTAGCACCCTAGTAGCTAGCTCCTTAACGTCGATGAGGCTGCCGGCAGCCTTCATCCCAGCTAGGAACATGGCAGCTGCCTTTAGCCCCGACTCCTCGAGGCTCTTAACGACCCTGCCGGCATCGTAGACTATGACCTTAAACTCCTCGTTCACGGCCCTGCCTAGCGCGTTAAGGATGTTGCCCTCCTCGTTTACGAGGTAGTACTCCTTCTTAACCCAGGATAGCTCGCACCCCTCTCCGTCGAAGGCGCACGCTACGGCTAGAGAGACGCGGCCCTCGTCGTCGATGGGGAGCCTAAGCACCTCGAGCGATAGCAGCTTAAGGGCTCTGGAGGGGCGTGGCACGTATATGGTCCTTCCGCCGACCTTCACCGCCACCCTCTCCCTTAGGAGTACGTAGCTTAGGGCCCTTAGGGCAGCCCTCCTAGCGAGCTCCCAGTCGAGCCCCTTTGATAGCAGCTCTAGGTGGGCGTCTTCGTCGACGACCTTTAGCAGGATCTCGTCGATGTCGTCAGGCTGGTAGTTCCTAACCGCGTTGGCGACCTCCACCCAGTCGAGCGTCTCTAAGAGACCAGCGCTCTCCGGCTCGTGGAGCACCATTATCTTGCTCTCGCCCGTCGAGCCCACCTCATACATTATGGTCTCGAACGGTATCCTGTACACCCTCCTAAGCACTAGCATTAGGAAGGCTAGCCCCACCCTTAGGAGGGTTAGGTCCTCGGAGGGGTCGAGCTCGTAGGCTAGGCCGTAGGTGTAGTCGTCGTACTTCCCGTAGGTGGCCGTCGGGACGGTGATCACCTTCCTCTCCCTCATCAGCAGGGTCCTGTTACCAGCGACCACCGGCTTGCCCCTCTCGCCCTGCAGGATCCAGAGAACTCTGTTGGGGATCTTCGTAAGCAGGCCGAACCCGTCTAGGGGCGTCCTGACGACGCATATTACCTCCGAGTGGAGCCTACCGTACATGTAGTCCGAGACTAGCCTGGGCTCCTCACCCCACATCCTCTTAACCTTCTCGTACTCCTCTAGGGCGTACGCTAGGGCGTCGTGAGACGCCACGACGCTATAGCGCAGGGGCTCCTCGACCACGGCTCTAACTACCCTACCGCTCTTACCTCCGAGCTTGTGGCCTACCACCACGGAGTCCGAGGTGTAGTCGAAGCACCCTGGCTGGAACTTCTCGACGAGGTCGCAGAACGATATATCCTCCAAGTACTCCTCCCTACCTCCCTCAACCCTGATCCTCTTTATCCCGTAAGGCGGGGAGTACTCGTAGAAATTCATCTTCTGCCACGCAAGCTTGCCCCTACGCGTTAGCTCTCCACCCCTAGCCAGCTTAAGCCTATTTAGCAGCTTAAGCTCCTCATCGGTCAGCTCGCCCCTTAAGGCCGGCGAGACCGCCTTGAAGAGGGCCTCAAAGAGAGCCGAGTACCTATTCCTCCTGTTCACGACAACGTGCTCCAGCGGCAACTCGGCCCACTTCTTAAACGCCTCCAGCCCCCTCGACAGGAGCTCCCTATCCCACCTGGTCGCGGGTATGATCACCGTCTCCGTGAAGCCTATCTCCCTCCTACGCCCCTTGCGCCCCTCCCTCTGCCTAAACTCCCTAACGTCGTCTGGGAGCCCGTAGTGGACGATCCTGATGACGGTGCCGATGTCTATGCCCTGGGATAGGGTCCTCGGCGAGAAGATTACCTTAACCCGCCCCTC
>CAZAZN010000101.1:0-3163 GCA_964489665.1 uncultured Thermofilaceae archaeon | reverse complement strand
GCCCGAAGTTAGCTGAGCCTAATTGCGCTACAGGAGCGGCCGTTCGAAAATGCCTTAATTCTCGGGCGGCTATCTCCTCTGGGGGTGACGTTAAGCGGTCGGACTGAGCTGTGAGGAGGCTTAGCCCCTCGCTGCTGACCCCCTAGTACGCTCCGTAGTAGCCTTCAAGCTCCGTAATGGGCCTAAGCGGCGCTCCGCAGTAGGGGCAGAAGGCGAAGTCGGCCCTCACCACCGCGCCACAGTACGGGCACCTTATATAGCCCCTCCTCTCCTCCCTCCTCCGCTTGACCGATGTGGCCACTCCGTAGATCGCTATGGCTACGGCTACTACTACGACGACGATCGCTACTATCACTAGGTAGGGCGGAATCTTTACCTCGCGGTCCTTGAGGGGTATCTCCCCTACCTCCTCGACGTTGAAGCCCCACCTCCTGAAGAGGGGGGTTAGGTCCTCGCCAGCGGCCAGGCTTAGGACCTTGATTAGCTCGGCGTTAGTCGAGATCCCTCCCCTCTCCCTGCTTATCTCCACGATCTTCTTAACGAAGGATAGGCCTCCGTAGCGCTCCGCTAGGTAGCTGAAGATGTAGTAGGACGCCATGTAGTATAGTCCCTGCTCCCCGGGCATGGGCCTCCACCTCTGGAGGAAGCCGAAGTTCTCGTCCCTTATGGCTAGGAGCTCCTTTACGCCCTCCTTGTAGTCCTCCTCTATCAGGGATAGGTCGTACCCAGCCCGCTTACACGCTTCCATCGAAACGTACTGGGCTACGCCCTCGTGGAACCACCTCAGCTCGGTGTTAGCCTCTATGCCCGCCCTCCCCAGGGCGAGGTGGACGTACTCGTGGACGACCGTGGTCTCGAGGTAGCCTGGCGCGAACCTTATTAGGGCGAGGTTAAGGTGTATGGGTCCCTTGCCGCCGAAGTTTATGTCCTCGCCGAACACGTAGCCGTGGGTGTATATGTCCATGCGCTCTGGGAGGAAGAACTTAAACTCCACCTTATCGGCTAGCTCGCCGAACGCCTCCTCTAGGTAGGGGGCGCAGTTAACCAGTACGTCGGCAACCTTGTTCATGAACTCCGTGTAGCACGGAGAGCCCTCGACGACTATCTCCATGCCGTCGACGGTCTTAGAGATGCTCGAGGACTCGACTGTCCTCGTGAGCTTGTAGGTTATGACGACCCTTGCCCCCTCGGACGTCCTAACTAGGTGGAAGCAGAACTCCCCATCCTCCATCAGCGTCGGCTTGACGTTAGAGTAGGTTAACTCCTTGAAGTCGGGTAGGGTCACTCTAACCTCTACTGGCACGTCGTCGTTAGCCCCTATGAGGGGGGTCATGAACCACGCGTTATCGTCTATGAGGAGGGAGGCGTAGGGGAACTTGTACCTAAACGAGACTAGGAAATCTCCCTCGCTCCCCGGCGTGTAGGCAAACGTGCAGTAGTTGTACCAGTAGCCAGCCGACTCGTTCTTAACCCACTTGAAGCTGCCCACGACCTCAACCACGTCCACGCGGGTGAATTTCGGCAAGTATAACGAGAGGTTGCCGGGCATAGAGGCCGTAAACGTCACTGTGACTAGGGCGTTGCCGCACTCGCCCACCTCTACCTTATACACGAGCCTGCGGCTGCTAGGGCTGGCGTGAGCGATCGCTAGCGTGAGCAGGATTAGCCCAACCGCCAGTAGCGCGTACTTCCTCATACGGCTCGATATAGCCTTATGGAGAGTAGCTATAACGCTTATCCACAACGTCTGAGTGAGGATCGAGGTGTTAGCCTTGATACCCCTAGCCTTTGCGTCCGCGCTACTGATGGCGCTAGCCTCGTGCTTCGCCCTAACTTACCCCTTGATGAGGCCGGGGAAGGTTAGGTTCGCGAAGTTCCCGGTGGACTTCAAGAAAGTCATGGTGGTGTCGGACCTGCACTGCAGGGGCCACTGCCCAACGTTCGCTACGCTGCTCAGGTGCGCCGTGAAAGCTGGCGTGGACGCCATTATCGTCGCTGGCGACCTAGTTAACGACGGGCGGAGGCTTAGCCTAGAGGAGGCGCTAAGGGATTTAGCCAGCGCCGCGCCCAGCGGAGCTCCGCTAGTAGTCTACGTGACTAGCAGGGCCTCGCACGACCCCCTGATCGAGGGCGTGAAGGCCGTTAAGCTGGGGCCGTTAAGGATCTTAGCCGTGCCCGTACCCGCTCGCTTTAGCGTGGGCGGGCTTAAGGTCTACGTAACGCACGGAGATACGGTTGTGCGCAGTGGCCTCGTAGCCTTCCTCCTAGCCTACGCGCTGTTAGCTATTGGGATTAGGATGGGCTTCGAGAAGATCGCGCGCGCTAAGGCGGCGGTAAGCCGCAGCGGCTGGCTAGTGCTAGGGCATACCCACATAGGGGGCGTGGACGAGGAGTACAGGGTCGCTAACGCCGGTGGCTGGAGGGTTGAGTGGGGTAAGGGCTTGAAGTACTGGAGGCGGGCGACCCTGACGGCCCTCCTCATAGACGAGAAGGGGGTGAGGATACTCCCATCGGAGAGGTGAGAGGTGCTGGAGGCGTGGGAGCTTAGGAAGGCGGAGTACCTTAAGAGGCTTGAGGAGGATAGGAGGAGGGGGCGGCTCGACCCCGACATCGTCGACCTACTGGAGCTCTTGAACTCCAAGCCGGAATACTATACCACCTCTAGCTGTAGCGGCAGGATCCAAGTTAAGGCGTGTAGGCTACCGGGGGATAAGTTCGAGATGGTAGTAGTGGCTAAGTGGCATAGGCCTGTTGAGGCCTGGGAGGTTGAGGCCGTCCTCAACTTCTCCGACGAGCCGGATATTTGGCTCTCGGTTCAACCCCCCATACTTCACGTCGCCTGCAGGGACCTAAGCTCGGCGCTGAGGCTGTTAGCGCTAGCGAGGAACGCTGGCTTTAAGCACAGCGGGATCCAGGGGGTTAGGGAGGATAGGGTGATGGTCGAGATCACCGCCTCCGAGAGGATGGAAGCTCCCCTTAGGCTAAGCAGGGTGCTCGCCATGAGGGGAGAGGCCTTAGTCGAGCTCGTCGAGAGGGCTAACGAGCTACTGTTAAGGGGTAAGGAGAAGTTGTGGAGGCTTAAGAGGGCCCTATCTAGCGATCCCCCAATCCACTAGGGCTGAGTGTATCATCTCCGCGGCGAAGGC
Source organism: uncultured Thermofilaceae archaeon (assembly GCA_964489665.1). GTDB lineage: Archaea > Thermoproteota > Thermoprotei > Thermofilales > Thermofilaceae > CAZAZN01. Next base: position 17 of record CAZAZN010000101.1, on the reverse strand, counting down.
CGCCAGTATTATCGCCA
>CAZAZN010000100.1:0-3186 GCA_964489665.1 uncultured Thermofilaceae archaeon | reverse complement strand
GCTCGAGGACTTGAGGAAGGCGGTGTGCTCTAGGCTTGGGATTTCGAGCGACCTCTTTGACAGCTACTTCGCCGACCTAAAGTGGGTTAGCGATAAGGTGTCGGTTAGCGAGTCGAGAAGGGCGGTCCACGTGCTGATAAAGGCTAGGAGTCTAGGGGAGCTGGTTTGGCGGTAGAGGTAGATAGGATACTTAGCGCCCTTAAGACCTCGCTTAGCCTGGGCATACCACCGCCCAGGCCCCTAGCCTCGCTCATCTTCGTCGACCGAGTCGAGGAAGTTAGGGCGCTCCTAAGGGACGTCGAGTCAGTAATCGAGCGGGGTGTCGGGCTCTCAAGGCTCATAGTCGGCGGAGCGGGCATGGGAAAGTCGACCCTGATCGAGTACCTCAGGGAGTACCTGTTCAGCTCTAGGAACGTCGCGTTCAGCTACGTTGAGCTCAGGAAGTTCTCGGACGTTAGGCCCGTGGAGCTTAGCAGGAAGCTCTACGCGGCGCTCCTCGACTCGCTCGAGGACTCCGAGGAGAGGAGGGGCAGGGAGCTGATAACCCACATCTCCTCAACCCTCCACGAGAAGTTCTCTAGGCTCAGCGACAGGCTCTCCTTCAGGGTTAGGGGGAGGATTAGCGATAGGGTTAGGAGGATGTTTGAGAGGATTAGGGGCTGCGAGGTTGCCGCTAGGGCGCTAGCGCTCATGGTGATAGACGAGCTGAACCCAGCCATGTACGACTACCTGAGGGGCATTAGGGCCCTCGAGCCCGACGAGGCATTAGCCGTAAAGGACGCCCTCGGCTTCAGGATCCCCTGGAAGCTAGAGGAGACGAGCTTTGTCGACTCCTTCGTGACGATAGTTAACGCTGCTAGGCTCGCGGGCTACGAGGCGGTGGTGGTAGCGATAGACGAGCTGGAGGTACTGATGGGTTGGAGGAGGGATATGATCGAGAGGTTCCTGCCTAAGCTGAGCGCCTACGTAGAGTCCTGCAGGCTATGCTCGTGCTACCTGATAATCGCCTCAACCCCTGAGTTCTGGTCGGGAAGCGGCAAGACCGTTAACAGGCTGTACAAGTTCCTCTACCAGCGCTTAGACCCAGCTAAGATCAGCTTAGCCGAGCTATCGAGGGAGGATGTCCTAGCGCTAACGATGAAGCTATTCAAGCTCTATCGGGAGGCCTACGGGGAAGAGGCGCTGAGGGGGATCGACGAGAGGGCGCTAGCCATAGAGACGTACGAGAGGGTTGGCGGGCACCCCCGCTCGGCGCTACAGTACATATTTCAGAAGCTAGAGGAGAGGGCGATAAGGGTTGAGAGGAGGGCTAGGGATAAAGAATAGGGGGTTTAGGCTAGGAGCTTCTTGATCTCCTCGAGCTTCCTTAGGGCGTCGCCGCACCTCTCCTGGACCAGCTTCTCGACTAGCTCCTTAACCTCCTGCTCCGTGTACAGCTTCTCGATCTTCGGCTCCCCGAACACTAGCTTGTTCTGGTTGGGGTCGTAGGATACCTCGACGCTTATCCTGACGAGGTCTAGCTTCCCGATACCCCTCTCTATCAGCATCTCGTACAGCTTCTTGTTAAACTCGGCTACGTCCCTAAGGATCACGTCCTCGGGAACCATCTTGCCGAAGGCGGCGAACACGGCTCGCCTTATCTTGTCGGCGAACCTAGCGGCTATGATTATGCCCGTCCTAAGCTCAACTACAGTGGCTTTAGTGAACGAGAAGCCCGGGTACAGGGACTCGTACTCGGCGACCCTCTGCTTGTCCCTCTCAACGTCCTCTACCGGCTTCCAAGACTTCTTGGACATGCTGGACCCGGTAATAATACCGTATTTTGACATATAATGATGCCTTCGTTAAAAAAGCGGTTTTAGCGGGCTATAACGCGTTAATACTCGTTCGACTAGCATGAAAAGCAAAGCGTATAAAGTCAGTGGGCGTAAGGAACCGCGATGCCTAAGCGGCTAGCTGTCGTAGACGTGGAGCTGTGTGTAGGCTGCATGATGTGCGTGTTCGCCTGCTCTAGGAAGTACGGTATAGGCGGGGTCTCGAAGTCCGCCATTAGGGTGGCTAGCATAGGGGGTATCGAGAGGGGCTTTAGGGTGATAGTCTGTAGGGGGTGTAAGGACCCGCCCTGCGCCGCCTCGTGCCCGACCGGGGCGCTTAGGCCTAGGGAGGGGGGCGGCGTCGTGCTGAACCCCTCTAAATGCATTAGCTGCGGTAACTGCGTGAGGGCGTGCCCGATAGGCGCTATCATGTGGGACGAGGAGACCAACAAGCCTATAGTATGCATTCAGTGCGGCATATGCGCTCAATATTGCCCGTATGGCGTTATCGAGCTTGAGGAGGTGAGATGATGGGGCTTCACTCGCGAGACCCGCTACCTAGGGTGCTGTACATAGACCTAAGCACTAAGAGGTTCTGGGTAGAGGAGAGGAGGGATCTGTTCGAGGAGTACATAGGCGGCGCCGGGGTCGCCATCAAGCTGCTAAGGGAGGAGGTTCCGAGGGGCGCCGACCCGCTAGGCCCCGAGAACGCCATCGTTTTCGCCGTCGGCCCGTTCAACGCCCTCTACCCGATGGCTAGCAAGACGGTAGCGATGTTCAAGAGCCCGCTAACCGGCAACCTAGGTGAAAGCCACGCGGGCGGTAGGAGCGCTATAGCGATAAGGCTAGCTGGGTACGGCGCGATAGTCATCAAGGGCGCTAGCGACATACCGGTATGGGTCTCGATCTACGGGAGGAGGGTGTACTTCAGGGACGCTAGAGCTCTCTGGGGAATGAGGAGTACCCACACGGTCGGCAGGATAATAAGGGAGGTTGAGGGGGGCCACGGCTTTAGGACCATCATGAGGATAGGCAGGGCTGGCGAGAGGCTAGTGAGGTACGCATGCGTCGTAGTCGACACCTTTAGGCACTTCGGCAGGCTGGGGCTGGGCGCCGTCTTCGGCAGCAAGAAGCTTAAGGGGCTCGTAATTGTCGGCAGGGGCAGCATCCCGGTTGTCGACAAGCTGGGCTACAGGAAGGTTTACGACAAGATATTCAAGGAGATCATAGGAACCCCCGCAACTAAGAAGTACCACGAGCTGGGGACCGCCCAGAACGTGATACCGCTCAACGAGAAGGGAGCGCTGCCCACGAGGAACCTTAAGTCGGCTAGGTTCGAGTACGCCGAGGAGCTATCGGGCGAGAACCTCGC
>CAZAZN010000099.1:0-3278 GCA_964489665.1 uncultured Thermofilaceae archaeon | reverse complement strand
GGTGGACGCGGTGCTGAAGGGGCGGAGGGTAGTCGCCGTGAGGAGGTACGAGAGGAGGTGCTGGCTCATGCCGAGGTTCGAGGGGGGCGTGACCTACGTGGTGCCCGTGCAGAGCGGCTGTGCGGGTAGCTGCGCGTTCTGCGTGGAGTGGCTAGCTAGGGGTAGGGTGGTGAAGAGCTGCCCCCTAGACCTCGTCGTCGAGCATGTGAGGGAGGCCGTTAGGAAGGGGGCTAGGGAGGTCTACTTAGTGGGCCAGGACCTAGCCTCGTACGGCTACGGCGAGGGCTACACGCTGGTTGACCTGCTCAGGGCGTTGCTCGACGAGGTGGGCGGCGAGTACAGGATTAGGGTGGGGATGATGGAGCCCTACATGGCCTCTAGGATAGCCGAGGGCCTCGCCGCCCTAATGAGGGATGAGAGGGTGTACAACTACCTGCACCTGCCGCTGCAGTCGGGCGACGATGGGGTCCTTAAGCTGATGGGGAGGAGGTATACGATTTCGGAGTATGAGTCTGTCCTAGCGACGTTCAGGAGGGCTCTAGGCAGCCTCTCGATCGCTACGGACGTGATAGTTGGCTTCCCCGGGGAGGACGAGGAAGCGTTCAGGAACACCCTTCGCGCCATTAGGAGGATGATGTTCGATAAGGTCCACGTAGCTAAGTACACATTTAGGCCGTTTACGCCCGCCTACGTAAGGAGCCAGGTGCCTGAGTGGGTGAAGAAGGCTAGGTCTCGAGAGGCGTCTAGGGTGGCCCTAGAGGTGGCCTACGAGGTTAATAGGAGGTACGTGGGCAGGGAGGTGAGCGCGCTGGTAGTGGGCTCAGCCCCTAAGGGAGGGATGCTCGCGCGAAGCCAAGAGTACAAGCCGGTGGTGGTTAGCGAGGATGTTAGGCCGGGGGACTTCGTGCGAGTGCGCATCGTGGAGGCGGGCGCTACCTACCTTAAAGGGGTCGTCGTGAGCTAGCCCTAATCTCCTCTAGCTTCCTCAGCATCTCCCTGAGGTCTTCGTCGCTTATCTTCCTGAATAAGGGCTTAGGCTCCGCTATCCTCGTGCCGGGCTCTACGGGCTTCTTAGCCTCGTCCCATAGTACTTCCTCGACCCTGCCCGGCATGCCGAGCATCTCCCACATCGCCTGAGCGCTCTTCGGTATTATCGGCGCTAGCATTATGGCGAGGGCCTTGACTAGGCACGCCGCCGCGTAGAGGTAGCCCTTAGCCTCCTCCTCGGGCGCCTCCCACGGCCTAGTGTCATTTATGAACCTATTGCCCTCAGACGCGAGCTCGACTATCTTGATGAGCGCTATCTTGAATCTGAACGCGAACATGAGCTTCTTTACCTCCTCGACCGTGCTAGCTATCTTCGATAGAAGCTCCTCCTCCTTCGGGCCGAGCTTGCTGGGCTTGGGTATCACGCCGCCGAACCTGCGCTTTATTAGGACCAGTACTCTATGCACGAAGTTCCCTACGGCGTCGTTGAGCTGGGAGTTTATTACGTCCTGGAACACCTTCCACCTGAAATCGGTGTCCCTAACCTCAGGCCTCATGGCGATTAGGGCGAACCTCCAGTAGTCGGCTGGCAGCAGCTCGAGGGCCTCGTCAATCCAAACGCCTATGCCCCTGCTCTTCGAGAACTTCTGCCCTTCGAACATCAGGTACTCAGTGGAGGCGACGGTCCAGGGGAGTACGTAGCCCCTCCCCGAGGCCATTAACAGCGCTGGGAAGATTATGGTGTGGAACGGTATGTTGTCCTTCCCTATGAAGTAGATCGATTTCGTATTAGGGTCTAGCCAGAACCTCTTCCAGCCCTCCGGGTCGCCCCTGCTCCTGAAGTACTCTATGACAGCTGAGATGTAGCCTAACACGGCCTCCATCCACACGTATATTGTCTTCCCTTCGGCGCCAGGGAAGGGCGCCGGAATACCCCACTTGTTATCCCTAGTTAGCGACCTAGGCTTAAGCCCCTCCCTTATCATCTGCAGGCTCATGTTCCTAGCGTTATCGGGGAGGTTCTCGTTACCCTCGATGTACTCGAGCAGCTTCTTCTCGAACTTGGGGAGGTCGAAGAACCAGTGCTTCGTAGTCTTAATAACGGGCTTTGAGCCACATATCGCGCACCTAGGCTCTATCAGCATTAGCGGGTCTAGGAGCCTCCCGCACCTGTCGCACTGGTCCCCCCTCGCCCTCTCGTAGCCGCAGTAGGGGCAGATCCCCTCGACGAACCTGTCGGGGAGGAACATCTCGTCCCTAGGGCAATAGGGCATCTGGATCTCGGACTCGAAGATGTAGCCGTTCCTGTAGACGTCCATGTAAAACTCCCTCACGAACTCCTTGTGGAGGGGGTTCTCGGTCTTAGTGTAGATGTCGAACGATATCTCCCACTTCTCGAACAGCTCCTTAACCCTTTCGTGCATCTCGTCCGCTAACTTCCTCGGGTCGACTCCTCGCTTAATCGCCTCGACCTCGATGGGCGTTCCGTGCTGGTCCGAGCCCGACGCGAATACTACCTCCGCGCCCGTCATCCTAAGGAACCTAGCGGCTATGTCGGCCGATAGCACGGAACCTATTAGGTTGCCTAGGTGGGGCACAGCGTTAACGTACGGCCAAGCCGAAAACACCAGCCACTTCTCCTTAGCCAAGGCCATCACCTCGTAGAGCCCATGCTATGGCTGTATGCTTAGATTTAATACTTACCCCCGATAAACATGAGCCATAGTAATTATGTGCCCAGTCTCCAGCTCCTCAAGTACTCCTTCTGCTCCGGCGTAAGCCTTTCAATCTTAACTCCAAGGGACTTAAGCTTCATCCTAGCGATGACGCGGTCGATGGAGGCCGGGAGCCTATAGACCCTCGGCTTCAGCTTAGCGCCGCGCTTAGCGAGGTAGAGGACCGCCATCGCCTGGTTGCTAAACGACATATCCATAACCTCGCTCGGATGCCCTTCAGCCGCGGCTAGGTTAACGAGCCTCCCCTCAGCTAGCAGGTATAGCCTCCTGCCGTTGGGGAGCGTGTACTCATCCACGTTCGGCCTTATCCTCCGCTTCCTAACGGCTAGCTCCTCTAGATCCTTAACCGAGATCTCCACGTTGAAGTGGCCCGCGTTAGCCAGTATCGCGCCGTCCTTCATGTTGAGGAAGTGCTCGCGCCTAATGGCGTCCCTGTTGCCCGTTGCCGTTATGAACACGTCCCCTAGCTTCGAGGCCTCCTCCATGTTCGTCACGTAGAAGCCGTCGTAGTAGGCCTCGAGGGCCTTTATGGGATCGACCTCTACCACTACGACC
>CAZAZN010000098.1:2563-3738 GCA_964489665.1 uncultured Thermofilaceae archaeon | reverse complement strand
AATGACCACCCTTATGCCGTATAGCCTCGTGCCTTTTCCTTAATCGCCTCTCCTTTGCCTTCTTCTTCCATTTATAGCTGTGAGTATGTCTATATTTCAAGCTGAGGAGACCTCTCATTCGACGTCCAGCCATTGTTTTACCTTTAAACACTCGTCTTAGATCGCGTTTAACTATTATCACCTTAGGGAGCGTAGGCGGTGGGGGAGCTATCTCCCCCCTCCTAACTTTCCCTAGCCATTCACCTAGCGCTTTTACATTCTCCTCGTGAACGCTCTTCCGCCTCTCATCTACGTAAATCCCTAGTAGCCTAGCCTGTTTCACCGTTAGGCCTAGGGCCTTGATCTCCCCGACGGAGTAGCCCCTAGCAACCTTATATTCCCTAGGAAGTACGCCGCCGTACTTAATTAGCCTCGGCACCTTAGCTATAGGCGGCGGAGGAGGCACTACAGGCTTCTCGGCCATTTACGATCCCTCCCACATCTCAGCTACGGCCCTTTTAACGTTTACCTCACCTCTTCAGCAGGCGCCTTACGCGCTCTCTAGCTAGCAGTACTAGCGCTCCCGCTATGCCCAGGCCTGTAATAGCCGCTAATACTGCCGCGATTAGGGAAAACTTGTAGAACGAATCTAAGGAGTAGTCTATTAACATCCTTCGCAGGATAAAAATTAACACTAATGAAATAATAGCTAGCAACTCGTAGAGGAGTAGCAACGGGTTAAGCACTCCAAGAAAGAAGATAAGCGCGGGAACAGCAAGCAATGTAGCTACAACGGGCACTAGCGAGTAATTAACGAACCTTTCCGCCTCTTCGAGGAGCCTTCTCTGAAGGGGTAGCACATGCTGTCTGTCCCTGCTATATTTAAAAAAAGCTCTGCTCTAAAGCCTCGTCATCAGTGAAAGAGCTAATATTAAAGAGTAGACCGATAGCGTACATCGGCACGTTTTCTTGAAGCTTAGTAGCTCGCGCTTTAGCAGCACGAACGGAATCTTAGCGAGTAAGGGGAGAGTCAGCAGTATAGACTCTAAGGGGGATAGGTTAAGAGTCAGTACAATTAAGGCGGTTACGGGATCAAAGGGCGATGCTGGGATCATAGGAGCTATAACTAGGAGATGGAGTAGACCTAAGAGGAACCATAAGATAAAGGAAATAAGTACGTGCGTAGGTTTAACGGG
>CAZAZN010000098.1:1353-2463 GCA_964489665.1 uncultured Thermofilaceae archaeon | reverse complement strand
GCAAAAATGAACAGTTTAATATTAATGGGCATTAGGGTCGATAAGAGCCCCAAAATTCCTCCGGGCACTAGCATGAGAAGTCCTCGCCGACCACTGGAATTACATGCCTCTTTAGAGGGTACTACTCCGAAGGGAGGGTTGTATAGGACAACCCACTTACTTATAAAAGCCATGGCTACTGTCAGTGAAGTTAGCGATAAACCAAAAGCTACCATCGCGTTAGAGAGGTCAAGTAATGTAAACTCCCCCGCTGCCACCTTGCAGTGGATACCTATCAACGAACCCGTGTAGTGGCCAAGGAAAGCAGATACATACGACACTGTAAAAAGATCTAAGAATGAGTTGACAGATAAGAATATATACAACATACTTGGTATAATTAAGAAGATATGCAGGGGATAGCGAGGGAATCTAACGGCCACAGTAGCCGCTAGAAAGCCTAGCGCCAGCCCTAAGATCACGGTAGACGCTGTTACCGCCTTTCTTAGCTCTTTCATGCTAGCGACCTAGCCTTTAAGGAGCTATCATACCTTTCCTCTCCTTCTCTCTAAAGGAGGATAGGAACTTTTCTCCTGAGCCGTTAATTCGCAGAAGCCTATTCAGCACGGGGCAGCCTAGGCCTCTATTCTTGCACATGCCTATGTACTTAGACTTTAGCGCTTCCCAATCCTCCCTAGATAACAGGACGCACCTTGTTCCCGTGCTTGTAGCCCTATAGAACGGGCATTGTCCTGCCACAGGCTTGGAGTACTTATAGGAGCAAAAAGCCTAACTCTTACGGAGTTCACAGCATCGTAGAGCTCGTGCAGGGGGTTGTGCCGCCTTGCCGGCGAACCTACCAGCTGAAGCTAAGGCTAAGTGGCTTAAAGTAATGGAAGCTAGGACGCCAGAGGAAAAGCTGAAGGCGCTTCAAGAGTTCCTCTCGGCTGTACCTAAGCATAAAGGTACCGAGAAGCTGGTGATGCAGATAAGGAGGCAGATAGCTACCTTAAAGAGAGAAATCGAGATTAGACGTAAAAAGAGAGTTGGGCGTGGTGAAAGGTTCTTTATAGAAAAGAGCGGCGATCTACAAGTAGTCCTCATAGGAGAGCCTAATAGTGGGAAAAGCGC
>CAZAZN010000098.1:0-1253 GCA_964489665.1 uncultured Thermofilaceae archaeon | reverse complement strand
TAGAGGATATAGAGGAATCGATCCTAAATCCGTTAAGCTACAAGCCGGCGGCGATAATAGTGGCTAAAGCCGACCTCGTGAGTAGAGACGAAGTAAATAGATTGAAGACAGCCGTAGGATCTATACCTATATTTGAATTTAGCTTAAGCCGTAGCTTTAACTTTGAACCTATATGCAGATATCTAATACGCGAGCTAGGCCTCATTAGGGTGTATACTCGCAATCCTAAGACGGGAGAAGTTGAGAAGAGACCGGTACTGGTGAAGAGAGGTGCCAGCGTGAGCGATGTGGCTAAACTTATTCACTCCAGGATCTATAAGTCGTTGAAGTATGCGAAGGTATGGAGCAAAAGGTTTAAATTTAATCCACAAAGAGTTGGTAGGGACTTTCGCCTCGAAGACGGCGACATAGTAGAGCTAGTATGCTAGCCGACTTGTAGTCTTTTGATTCTCTTCCGGAAAATTTTAATGGGAGGGCGGAACTGGTGCCTCAGGTGCGTGCATGAGTGGTCGAGGACCGGAAGTTCAGCTTAGGGTTGCTGAAGCTAAGCCGAGGGATGTAGGCAGGGGTTTCGTGCGTATAGACATCGAGGCAATGCGCAAGTTAGGAGTTGAGCCGGGCGATGCTGTCGAGATAATCGGCAAAAAGAGCACGGTGGCTATAGCCTGGCCCGGCTATGAAGTGGACGAGGGATTAGGCATAATAAGGATGGATGGAACGTTAAGGCGAAACGCTGGTGTTTCGCTCGGTGATTTCGTTACCGTTAGGAAAATTCAGCTTAAGCCGGCGAGAAAAGTCGTGCTAGCACCGGCTATTCCAATGCCTTTTACCGTAGCGTCACCTGAATTTGCTGAGTATATTAAGGAGAGGTTAATAGGTAGGCCCTTAAAGAGGGGAGATAACATCGAGATACCCGGCGCGTTTGGCACGCCCTTAAGGTTCGTCGTCGTCTCAACGCTGCCCCCGCAGCCCGTCCAAATAACGCGCGAGACGGAGCTCGTTATTAGAGAGGAAGCCGTTAGGGGAGAGCTGGAGATCCCGAGAGTGACTTACGAGGATATAGGCGACTTGGAGGAGGCTAAGCAGAAGATAAGGGAAATGATCGAACTCCCACTGAAGTATCCAGAGCTATTCAAGCACCTCGGCATAGAGCCTCCTAAAGGTGTCCTACTTTATGGGCCGCCTGGCTGCGGTAAGACTTTGCTCGCTAAGGCGGTGGCTAACGAAAGCGGCGCTTACTTCATTGCGATTAA
>CAZAZN010000097.1:0-3750 GCA_964489665.1 uncultured Thermofilaceae archaeon | reverse complement strand
CCACCTCCTCGGCCTCAGCCGCGTCGTAGGGGTGAGTGTCTAGGTCGCCTACGCGCAGCACCAGGGCCTCGCCTGGGCGCACGCCCGTCGCGCTGAGGAACGAGAAGAGCGCCTTCCAGTGCGGCTTGGCGGCGATCAGGATGCGGCGCAGCTCGTCGCGGGTCGGGGGCGCGTCCAGGATGCGGCTCGGCCTAAACCTCACCCTAAAGCGCTTCCTCAGGACCCCGCTCGGCAGCTCGATGCCGTTCGCGTAGAGCCACGCCCTAACCCCCCAGACCACCTTCTGCAGGTAGCTCTCGGAGTAGCGGCCCCTGTTCTCAGCGACGAAGCACGCCAAGTCCCTGACCGCGGCCTCGGGGTCCCTCCTATACTCGTCTACCAGGTCGTCTGGGAGCTTGCCCCTCCACTGGAGGAACTTGAGGAGGGAGAACGCGAGCACGTCCCGCGTCGCCTTCTCCGACTCGAGCAGTATAAACCGGCAGCTCCGAAAGTCGCGCAGGTCGGCGTAGGGCCTTCCCCTGAACTCCCTCACCTCGATCCAGGGGTAGCGCTCCCTAAGCCTCCTCAGCAGCTCCCCGGTTAGGTATAGCTTGGGCACCCTAGAGGGCGTGGTGGCGTCCTTATCCCCCCTCCTAGCCTCAGGCCCCAGCGGCATCGGTGAGGGGCTACGGCCCTTAAAAGGAGTGCTGACAAGAACCCATGCTTACTGGTATTACCGCTGAACCACCGTAAACTTCCGTTACTAGCCGCCTAATGTGCGAGTCAGCGCCGCTATACCCGACCAAGCCCTCCTCTCCAGTAAGACGAGCTTACCTCTAAGGTAGTAGCTTGCTAGGAGCGATGGGCCTAGAGCCGAAGGCAGCTAGGACGAGCCCCGAGGAGGGGGAGGGAGGAATGGAGAGGAGAAGGCGCTGGAGGGAGAGAATAGAAAGACTCGTTAGCGTGCTAATGCTTGCAGAACAGCCGTTACCGTACAAGGATTTAATGAGGCTCGCACGGATCTACGTAAGTGGCGGAGATTTAAAGAGAATGGTAGAGCAAGGCTATTTTAAAAAGGAAAAAAGAGGAGTTTACAGCATAGGACCTAATGATTTAGTATTTACAAAGGAGCTTGAGTGGATCACTAAACCTGTACCGACAGTAGCGTACGACGCATTCGTAATCTTAAGTGGAATGGGGATAAAACAGCCTGACTTAATAAGCGAATACATTAGACTGGCATTAGGTATCGATATTTCACCAGATCTGATAGCGGACTGGCAAGACGGAAAAGTGCCTGCAGTACCCGAAACGCCAGTTCTTCGAGCCATAAACCTAGCGAGAGCTTACGAGTACTTTATACGGCTAGATAGCAAGGCGAAAAACGATACGTACCGCTTCGTGGAGGATTTACTCACTATGGGAATTTTTGTAAGCCCTGAGCTGATTAAGCACTGGCAGAGAGGGAGCCAGACTCTAGCAGTACTCCGATTAACATCTGTCTTTCCCTATGCCGCAGGGCTCTTAATAACCGATGTAGGAAGAGGGAAGCGGCTTCACTCAGTAGATCCACTACTTGCACACACATTCAGCCTATGCTGGTTCGTAACAACCCTCAAGCACAATCCACCAAAGCCCGTTACATGGGAGATACCGCCTGGAGCCCCCCAATACTACGTAGCGTGTAACGCCTTCTGGAAAAACTACTTCTTGAAGAGCGGTCTCTGGAAAATAGCGGCATTAGTAGACCCAGAGATGTTCTTGCTAGGATTCGCCGACGGGGACGGGAGCATTGTAATCTATATCGCTAAGGACGGAGACCTATATGTTTTCATACGCCTAACATCGTACAAAAAAGCCACGCTTCACTTCATACATGACCTTTTAGTAAGGCTTGGCTACGAGCCTGAGATTTACGGTAATGATGTCGGTGCTAGCCTACTCCCAGGGGGAGAGATTCGTAAGGGAAATAGGTTTTACCATGAAAAAGCGTGAGACAAGGAGCGCTGATGTCCCATTCCTAAGAACTATCAAGAGACAACACCGCAAGGAGATTTTCCTAAAGATCTACGAAGAGCAACAGAATGGACGGTACAAGCGCAGTCCGATCCTAGATAATGCGCCGCTTCTAACTCCAGCCAAAGCGCGCTTCTACAAAGCGCTAATAGAGGAACTTAAGGCGACCGAGCAATTATTTCCCCTCTCCCCTCCCCCTCTCTAAGCCTGTACTAAAACTAGAAATAGAGGACCGTGGATACTCTCCTTAACTATGGCATCGAAGGAAGTGATAAAGCCTGAAGAGCTACCGCCCAGGGAGAACTTCATAGAATGGTATAATAAGGTGCTAGAGCTGGCTGAGATTGCGGATAGGCGCTACCCGGTTAAAGGCACGTTCGTATGGCTCCCCTACGGCCTAAAGCTGATGAAGAACTTAGTTAGGGAGTGGGACGCCCTGTTTCAAGAGAACGGAATCGAGGAGGTTTACTTCCCCCTGTTTGTCCCGATTGATTACCTTAAAATAAACGAGGAGTGGTATGAGGGGTTTAAGGATCACATCTACTATGTTAGGCCTCCAACCCGTAGCGAAGAGCTATACGCCTTAAGGCCTACCGGCGAGCCAGCGATGTACCCTATCTTTAGGCTGTGGATCAAGGAGGGCAAGCTGCCCATACGCGTCTACCAGACAGTCTCATCCTTCAGGTACGAGAGCAAGACTACTCATACGATGATCAGGGATAGGGAGATAACCTACTGGTACGAGATCCACACAGTCCATAAGACTAAGGAAGAGGCTGAGGAGGAGGTTAGAAGGCATATTAAGATTAACGATTACATATGGGAGAAGATTCTGTGCATTCCTCCTATTAAGGCCTTTAAGCCGCCTTGGGAGATCTTCCCAGGAGCTGTTTATGCCATCGAATACTATACGATACTGCCTAACGGGCGTCTACTTGAGAACGGCTCTGTTAACAATCTAGGTCAAGCTTACGCTAAGAAGTTCGAATTGGTATACGTCGATGAAAAAGGTGAGAAGAAGTATTGTTGGCAGGTATGCACAGGCAATGGAGCGAGGTACTTAGTCGCCGTAATCTCGATTCACGGCGATGAGAGGGGGCTTGTGCTACCGCCTAGGATAGCGCCGATACAGGTCATTATAATACCAATTCACATCGGGCGTAAAGATGTGCTAGAGGAGGCGTTCCGAGTAAAGGAGTACCTTGAGAAGAGCGGTGTGCGAGTTCAGGTGGACGATAGGTCCGATATTACCCCCGGAGAGAAGTTCCATATCTGGGACATTAAGGGCGTCCCCATACGGATAGAGGTAGGAGCGAGGGAACTTGAACAGGGAGTATATACTGTCTATAGGAGAGACCTTAAGGTTAGGACTGTAGTTGTTAAGGATAAGCTACTAGAACACGTTACGAGATTATTAAAGGAGGAAATCCCGAGAGCGCTCTACAACCGCGCCAAAGAGTTCTACGCTAGCAAGATCAGGTATTTCGAAGATCTAGACGTAGCGCTTGAGTGGATCCTTAAGGGAGGGGTTGCTAAGGCTAATATCTGTGAGAGCAGGGAGTGCTATGAAACCATAATGAGCCTAGAGAAGGCCGTAGAGCCCATCGGCTACCTCTACGAGGAGGAAAAGAGCCATAAGTGCATTGTATGCGGAAAGCCGACGAGCAAGCTAACGCTATTCGGCAAAGTCTACTAAACACGTTTGCCAAGCATACTTCCACTTACCATCTTTATCAACGAACTTTATCTCGAAGG
>CAZAZN010000096.1:0-3812 GCA_964489665.1 uncultured Thermofilaceae archaeon | reverse complement strand
GCTAGGGAGCTGTTCAAGAGCTGGCTCGAGCTAACGCTAACAGAGGACTACGGGGGCGAGCACGCGGCCAGGGTGTGTAAGATAGGGCTGGCGCACGCTAAGGCGGGGGTGCCGGAGAAGCTCATGATACTCCAGATGGGCGTAATAGCGTCGGCACTTGTAGGTAAGGCCATGAGGAGCGGCGCGAGCCCTGAGGCCGTGTCAGCTCTCACTAAAGCGATCTTCTAGAATCTAGCCCTAATGATGTATAGCTACCAAGTGGCTAGGAGGAAGCCCTTGAAGAGAACGGCTGGGATAGGTGAGAAGCTCTTCGAGAGGCTAGTAGCTATCTTGGCGAGGGAGATATACGAGGAACTCGCATCGCACATATTCCGCAGGGCAAGCGCTCCGAGCACTGACCTCCTAAAGTTAAGGCAGACCTAATCTGTGGAGACCGTTGGTCTTTACGAACGCCAGCTCCCTTCTAGGAGGATTATCTCGCATAGATCCTTAGCTCGCCTCTCTCGGCCGTTCTCCTCGTTAGTCTGACTTCTCTCCTTAGCTTCGTCCTCACAAGGCTTGTGACGAGAACCTGTTTCAGGCTACTTGCTGCCCCCATAGAGTTCACAGGACAGGGCGACGTCTATGCCAGTAGGTCCTTTTTACTTTTCAATGGTGTTTACGCCTTAAAACGGGGCGTCAAGGGCGTTTTTAACGCACCTGCTATTCCCAGCTACGCCGTTCCGCTCCCCGCACCTAGAGGCGTTAGGTCTCTGCGAGCGCTCTCTCGGTAGGTTTATCGTGGCGGCGAGCCTAGGCTTGTCATAAGCTGCTAGTTCCCGAGAGAACGATCCCCTTAACGTCCTAGATGGATCACTTGTCTAGGGCCCTAGAGCCTGTCTTAAGGGACTGAAGCTACGGTCTACGGAACACCCCTTAGCTACGCTGTATATCTCGGCCGTCTCTTCGAGTAGGTCATCGAGATAGCAATGCTCCCTGGGAAAAGCCTCAGAGCGTAGTATTCGGTCCTTAGGGCTCTGCGCGGTCTAGCCCCGTTGACTATGCGGACAACGGGGCTAGAATTATGTCAATCGAGGACTGCCCAGTACCCGGGGGTGCGCGATGGACTGTGAGGAGATGTTTGAAGCGGTGTCACATCCTCTCCGTATTGAGATACTCAGGAAGCTAGCGGAGAAGCCCATGGGATTCTCAGAGCTAAAGAGAGAGCTAGGTATAGAGAGTAGCGGCAAGCTCGACTTCCACTTGAAGAAGCTGAAGGGCCTTGTTGTTTTAAACAGGGAAGGTAAGTACTCTCTAACTAGAGAGGGGTACGCCGCGCTACAGGCCGTTGAGGTGATTGGGAAGTATGGGTGGCAGAGGAGGGCCTATTTCCTAAACCTAGCCGCTTACGCCGTAGCAAACGCCTACGCGGCGCTCAGCAACCCTCGCCTATGGCTCCTGATAATACTACCCCTAACTACGGCCTGGCTAGCCTTCTACACATACTGGAGCATTAGGAAGAGGAGAGCCCTGAGGTGGTAGCGGCATGGAGCGTGTTAAGACCGGGCTATGGGCGATGCTGCTCAGCATGATCTTTGGCGAGGTCCTATCCCTCTGCTCTCTAACCTCAACGGGAGGGAGGCGCTCAGCTCGGAGTACGCGGCCACCCACTAAGTACCATCACGATACTTGCAGCGCTCCTTAGCCCCCTTGCTCTAGCCCTAGAGATGACCGCTATAGCGCTAGTAGTGACGGGGAGTAAGCGACTAGCTAACGGAGGACGTGTTAAGCGGCTAGCCTTAGCGGCAGTCGCTCTTTTCGTAGCCTGGGGAGTGCTTAATCTGGTGGTCTACGTGCCCCTGATGCTTATCGGAACGAGGAGCGGTTCACTAGAGTTAGTTAAGCTTGGGCTCGGAGTAAAAGTAGTGGCGGCGCTACTCCAGTATGCGGTCCCATTCCTTTTAGCATAAGGGCTAGCCCATACGAGAAGGATCAAGCGAGGTCTCTGGCTAGCCCTCGCCTTAACGGCCGTGGGAGGATTGGGAGTGAACGCCCTACCTATCGCAAGCGTTAGGCTGGAGAGAGTCGCGGTCCCGAGCGGCCAGCTATACGTGCCCAGGTACGAAGTGAACTGCGCCACATGGCCCTACCCGGCCTTCCTAGCCCTCTCGCATATAGGCTGTGTCCTGTACATGGTAATCTACGTAGTGTTAGCTGCTAGAACAGCCGCTGAGACGGTGTAAGTCTCTTTCTTAAATTCACCATTTATTTTTCCTGTTGTAAGTTCTAGCACTAACTAGCTTACGAAAAAGAATCTTCAATCTCGGGGCACACGCACTGCGCTAGGCGTTAGGATAGTTCACGAGAGACGGCTTAAAGGCTAATTTGCACACAATATCGATCCGATATCTGCTCCTTCCAGTTAGTCTGCAGACTATTAGAGTAGTAGATCGCTAGCTTGAGAGGGTCCAACTTACGCTCTAGAGATCCTTCTAACATTACGTTCCTTTAAACAAAAGTCCAGCTCCCTGTGTGGTCTTTATTCGAGACTTAGGCAGGCCGGTACGTGTACTAGGAGCTTGCTGAGAAGTTTATCCTAGGCACTAGTTTACCTGCGTGCACTGCCTCATACTTCTCTAAGCTTGTCAAAAGCTCCAGGGGCATAAGGTCGGGCGTAGTGCTCGGCTAGTGCAAGAGGAGCTGGCTAAGGCTTTACATCAGCCCCCCACGGCGGCGCTTAGCAAGAGGGACTGGAGTATTAGCGCGGCCATAGTGCCTATTATGGCTAGCAGGGTGGCCCACGACACCTTCGTGGCGGCGTCCATTCTCTTATCTAAAGCAACTATCCTCTTGTCTAGCGCGTTTATTCTCCTATCGAGTGCATCAATGCGCTTATCAAGTGCATCTATCCTCTTGTCTTAAGTCTCCTATCCTCTCAGCTAGCCGCTCGTACGCACCTTCAAGCCTCGCTACCCTCTCTCCTAATCTAGTTACGTCCCTCCTTAGCTCCTCTATCTCCCTCATAACTTTCTCTATATCCGCCTTCGTGGCAACATCCCTTATCACGGCGTTCACGATCGCTAGCCTGACGTCCGGCTCCGAGATTAGCAGCTCGGCAAGCCTCCTCCTAGCCCTAGCGTCCTTCTCGAATAGCTCGACTATGTAGTCGGCGGTAATAGACATCGCGTATTTAGCCTACGCGTTAGTTAAAGAACATATGCGTGCGCGCTAAGCTAGCCTCTCCTCCCTGTATATAGCTACCCTAACCTCTCCTTCTGGGCTCCCTGAGGCCCTAAGCATTACCTGGGTGTTAAACGCGAACCCCACGTCCCCCCTAGCGCTAACTAGGACTAAGCCAGCCGTGTTCTCTCCAAACCTCTCGGTAACGCGCCTTATGGCCTCCTCGGCCGCGCGCTGAGCCGTAAGCCCCTCTCCTAGGAGGTCGCAAGCGACCTTGCATAGGAGGGACCTAGCTATCACCTCGCCCCTGCCGGTAGCCGACGCCGCGCCTAGCCCGTTCTCGGCGTACACTCCAGCGCCTGGGAGCGGCGTATCTCCAACCCTCCCCGGCAGCTTAAGCCATATCCCGCCGGTCGAGGCTGAGGCCGCTAGGTTCCCGTCCCTGTCGAGCGCCACAGCCCCCACGGTATCTCCCTCACCGGCGTACAGGCTAGCTAGCTTAAGGTTCCTGCTCCAGTAGCTCCACTCACCCCTGAGGAACTTAGACCTAAGCCTCCTGTACTCCTCGACCCGCCTCGGCAGGGGGCCCTCCATCTCCTCGAGCCCCAGGGCCTCCGCCAGCTTTTCGGCGCCCCAGCCGACTAGTAGTATGT
>CAZAZN010000095.1:0-3812 GCA_964489665.1 uncultured Thermofilaceae archaeon | reverse complement strand
ACGATAAAGTGTACGTTAAGCTGCCGTTCTCGGACCCCGAGTTCGTCGAGAGGAACGTCGCGAGCATGGAGAGGAGGATCTTAAAGGCCGAGGAGATGGGGCTGGAGGTGTACCTCGTGCTCCACCACGTCCCCAGGCGCGAGTTCTTAAGGTACGAGGGGGATAGGATGAAGGACTTCTTCCTAGCCTACAATGGCTCCGACAGGCTCGGGGAGCTAGTCGAGAGGTACAACGGCGTCGTCAGGAAGGTGTTCTTCGGCCACGAGCACTACGAGGACGCAAAGCCCGTAACGATAAACGGCGTAGAGTACGTTAACGTCTACCCTAGCTTAAGGAAAAGGATAATCGAGCTTGAGGTCTAGGTCCTAAGTCTATAAACTCTCCCCTAAGCCGTTGCTGCCTATGAAGCCCTTGATGGGAGATAATACAGCCAGCTCTCCCATGCCGTAAACTCTTCTAACTCTATCCCAGATAGCGGCTATCCTTTCCCAGTCCTCGAGGTCCTCAGTTACAACTACCTCTACGCCATTGCAGCCTGCGAGGGCTGCGTGTAGAGAGTCGTAAGTAACCCCTGAAAGTTTAGCAATATCCCTAGCTACCTGTAGAGCGCTCCTGTCGAGCGTCAACATAGAGAGGGGCAGGTCTAGATAAGCTGTAGCGGCCTCCCACGCCGCTTCGGGGCTTATCTTTGAGAGGGCTCCAAACAGCTCGAAGAGAACTAGGTGGGAACCATAGCCCTCAAACTCCTCCTCTACCAGTAGCTCGAGCACGCGCTTACAGCTAGCGTAGAAGTCCGGGTGCTTTAAAGCTACATAGATGAAGACGTTAGTGTCAATGTAGACCCGCTTCCCTCTCAAGGCTCTTCTCAACGAGCTTCACCGCGTTAATCCTCCTAGGGCCGCCGAGAAGCCTATCCGCGATGCTGGAAAGCCTTTCAAGGGCGCTGGAGCCCTTAATCGGCTCTAGTACTATGCGGCCTCCCTCAAGCCTTACAAGTAGCCTATCTCCCACCTTAATGCCTAGAGCTTCGCGAACCTCCTTAGGTATGGTAACCTGAAACTTGCGCGTAACGACTACCTCCCTCACAGTAGTACGGTAGTACCGTACTACATAATCTCTACGGTGCCCCTAAGTTTAAGCATAAGGAGCTCTAGGAAGCGTCTCTTGCCCCTTTGAATATCCTGCTCGAGGACGGAGTCGAGGACCTTTGTACTGGGTCTTTAAGAGTAAGCTCCTGTAAGCTCTCCTTAGTGGCATAGACCTCCTCTTAAAGAGGGCTCATAGCTTGGCACGTCATAGAGAGAAGCTTATGGGGCACGCAGGCGTCCGGCTAACGTTGCATGGGCGGCTTATACCGTGAGCTGTGCCGTTTTTATTTAGGCTATCGACGATGGATTGCTTGACTAGCGCCTAGTTTTTTAAGCGGATGGAGGGATATCACCCGGTCGGGAGCTTGTACGCCTGGCTCCTAGCCTTGCTAGCCCCCCTACTAGCCTCCTTCGCCCACATAATTAAGGAGGGAAGGCTTGAGAAGGAGGGGGTGGCCCCGGAGAAGGCTGCATAAGTTTTACGCCGTCTCCGAGCCCATGATCCTCAAGCTCCTCGACTGGATGCTTAGGTCGTGGATTATAGGCGGTAATAGGGTAGGGAGGCTGTTCCTTAAGGGGCTCGCTAAGCTCCTCTGGTTCCTCCCTCACGGAGTAGTCTGCGGCTATGCCGCGCTCGAGAAGCTGCTCGCGTGGATCGAGGCCCAGGGGGACTCGCACATAGCCATAGGCCCGTGCGTATGCAAGAGGGCCCTAAGCGTTAACGAGGAGCCCATGATGACGGACATGACGATACTGTACGGCGCAGAGATCTACAAGGAGGTCTTACCCGAGGAGTACAAGTTCATCTCGAAGGACGAGGCGCTGAGGATGCTTAAAGAGTTCGAGAAGCACGGGCTCGTACACGCGGTCTTCGCCTGCTTCAACAGCGGTAGATGGACCTTCGTGATATGCAACTGCGACCCCAGGTATTGCGTCCCGCTACGCGCCTACCTAGCGGTTAAGGAGGGGATGTACTCAGGCCCCTTAGCCGCTAAGGTGGACGCGGCGCTCTGCAAGGGGGTTGAAGAGTGCGGCGAGTGCCTAAAGGTATGCCCGTTCAACGCCGTAGAGGTGCGGGATGGAAAGTCGTACGTAGACGAGTCTAAGTGCATAGGATGTGGCCTCTGCGTAGAGCGGTGCCTGGCTGGCGCTAGGAGGCTAGTCTACAGGGAGCTGTACAAGCCTAGAATAATACCTATGGATATAATGTATCCTGACTATCCTAAGCGCCGCTCGCCCTAGCTACCTAGCTGGCGCTTAAGGTGGTGTTCCGCTCGATTTTTGAGCGCTCCTTAGCGTTATATGGGCGTGGCCACCCGCGTAGAGGCGGACTTAGTAGTTAGGAACTGTAGGCTCTTCGTCCCTTTCACGCTCGAGTTCGTCGAGTGCGACTTCTACGTGGCTAGCGAGCGTGTGCTAGCAGTGGACCTCGGCGAGGGCTACCGCCTTCGCTATAGGGAGGAGCTAGACGTGAGCGGCAGACCCGTCGTCCCCGGCTTCATAGACGTGCACTTCCACGTCGATAGCTCAATGCTCGCCCCCTGGACCCTCGCGAGGGGCCTAGCAGCTCGCGGCACTACGTGCGTCGTAACTGACCCCCATGAGGTAGCGAACGTCGCCGGCATTAAGGGGGTTAAGTGGCTAATGGACGCGTGTAGGGACCTGCCAATACGCGTCTACTTCCAAGTACCCTCCTGCGTCCCAGCAAGCCCCTTCGAGGACCCGGGCGCTGAGCTGAGCTTAGAGGACCAGCTTCGCCTAGCCGAGATGGGGTGCATAGCTCTAGGAGAGGTCATGGACTACGTGGGACTGACGCGGGGCGATCCGCGGCTATCTAGGCTAGTCTCAGAGCTTAGGCGTAGAGGGCTGGTCATCGAGGGGCACTGTCCGGGGCTAAGCGGCCTAGACCTGGATAGGTACGTCTACGCGGGAGTCGACTCGGATCACACGAAGCTCACCGGGAGTAACGCGCTGGAGAAGGCTAGGAAGGGGGTATTCCTGGAGATCCAGGAGAAGTCCATGACGGAGGACGTGGTTGACCTCCTATGCCGCCTCCCTCCGGGCTCCTACTGCTTCGTAGTAGACGACGTCCTTCCCGACAAGCTCTACAGGGACGGGCACCTAGACCACCTCGTTAGGCTCGCTGTTAAGCTCGGCCTCCCGCTCGAGAGGGCGCTCTACGCGGCCACCCTCGCGCCAGCAGCTAGGATGGGGCTGAGGGACTTAGGCGCTATAGCCCCCGGGAGGTCCGCCGA
Source organism: uncultured Thermofilaceae archaeon (assembly GCA_964489665.1). Taxonomy (GTDB): domain Archaea; phylum Thermoproteota; class Thermoprotei; order Thermofilales; family Thermofilaceae; genus CAZAZN01. The sequence goes on along the minus strand of CAZAZN010000095.1, from coordinate 469 downwards.
CTTCGTGGTCTTGGAGGATTTAGAGAGCTTAAGGGTCTACGCCACGTTCTGCCGCGGTAGGCTGGTCTACGGTAGGGGGCTTACGCCGCCTACGAGGCCCGTCAGCGTCCCCGAGGAGCTCCTCTCCACGGTCCGCCTAGGCCCCATACGTGAGGAGGACTTCGCCGTTAGGGTGAAGGTTAGGGAGGGGGTAGCCGAGGTTAACGTGATAGGCGTAGAGGAGAGGTCCACGCTAACTAAGTGGCTAGTTAGGGAGGTTCCCGTTAGGGGCGGGCTGCTAAGGTGGAGCGAAGCCGGGTTGACGCTAGCCGCGGTCATCAACCGCTACGGCAGAGGAAACATGGCGCTAGGTCTCCTAGAGAGCTGTAGGGTTGAGGGGGGCGCGGTAGCTACTACGTACGCCCACGACGCGCACAACCTCTTGGTCGTCGGCAACTCCCCGAGGGACATGGCCTTAGCCGCTAGGGAG
>CAZAZN010000094.1:0-3878 GCA_964489665.1 uncultured Thermofilaceae archaeon | reverse complement strand
TTCAGCAAGTACGTCGCCGTTGTGCCGTTTGTCTACGGCGGGCGGCGCCTTGCTATTGTCTCCTGACTTCTTCAGCTAGACGCGCCGCCTATCTCCAGAAAACAAGCAATACTAGAACTTGCTATTGTCTCCTGACTTCTTCCCATTATCATAAGTTGCGAAAAGGCGCTTCGAGCAAACTTACTTGCTTGCTATTGTCTCCTGACTTCTTCCGTTGTCTACTTCTCGTGGCTGCTTATATATGGTTTCGCCCTTTAGCCCTCGATTCTCTTTTCGTTCTGGGAACATGCCGCTATCCTAAGCGTTTGCGGCTACGTGTTCGCAGCCTGCTAAGGGAGGGTGAGGAGTTGTTCTCGGAGAGCGTACGAAAAGCTCTTAAACTCCCAAACCGAATGTTCGCACCTCCTCTAGCGGCGGGCTACCCTCGCTTTTGGGAGCCTGCTAAAGAGGGCGCTGGCGCCGCTTAAACGCTCCTTAACGCGCTGTGAGCGGCTTTAAGGCTCGGTAGGGGGTCGCGCGTCCGACTCCTATATCGGCTCCGGCTCTTCAGGCGGGGGCGGTATGCTCGCAGGAGGTTAGCCGATAGGTCCCTTACGGAGCCTAGGCAGGCTCCCCGCTCCTCGCAATAATACATTTTAATAAGGTAATGATGGGAGGCTGTGCTAGGCAGTAATTCGCGTGCTTAAGTTCTTCAGCGGTTACCTCCCTTGCTCCCACGCTTCTTTCAGTAGCGCAACTGTAAAATCGGCTCATGGTTGGCTGAGTACTTTCGGCGTACTCTCCGAGTCTATCTTATTACTTGTTTGGAAGCGTATTTCTTGGGACGTGTAATGCCGAAGCCCGCTTCCGGGTATGCGTCGAGGCTCGACGCTGCGCTGAGGGCGTGTGCTAAGATCGTGGCTGAGAACGGGTGGGCGTCGGCGGCGCTTCTTGCCGAGAGGCTTGGGGTTACGGATAGGATGGCTAGGAACTACCTCGTCGACCTCATGGAGCTCGGCGCGCTAGAGTACGCTGGCGGGGGCAGGTACGTGCTTTCGAGTAGGGCTAGGTGCCTCCTAGAGGCTAGCGAGGCCCTAGGAGAGGAGTTTAGCGTTGAGGCCGTAGCGGCGCAGTCACTGGATAAGCCCGCGGTGCTGGAGAGCGTCCTGGAGAAGGTCTACAGGATTAAGGCGAAGGTCGAGGAGCTAGGGGATAGGGAGGGGCTTAGGAGGAGGTTCCTCGGCTTAAGGCCTCCCGAGGGGTTCTGCGGGGATAGGATGGTGCTGTCGGCTAGGGACCTGGAGCCGGAGAGGGTGGCGAGGGTCGTCGGGGAGGCGTGCAATGGCCAGCTCAAGAACTACGTGTTCCTCAACGCGATACCGCTCACGGTAGCCTTCGTAGGCTCCGTCGCGGCCCTAGTGGAGCTGGACGAGGTTGGGCAGGTGTCCGGCCTTAGGTTCTTCAGGAAGCCCGACATCAAGGAGTTTAGGGGAGCTCAGCCGTTCGACGAGGGGCTCTACGAGCTAACCGTGGAGTACCCAGAGCTGCTGGTGGCTGGCCGCAGGATAGCCGCTAGGCTGCTGGCCGCTAGGATGAAGCTCTTAAACCTCCTAGAGGTGGTCGAGGGCGAGTACGCGGACCTCGTCGTGGCTAGGGGTAGCATGCTACCTCACGGCTTCATAGTATCTGGCAGCGCCGAGCTCAAGAGGCTTAGTGACGAGGTTAGGGAGCTTCACGACCGCCTCTTGAGGGAGGCGGGTAGGAGGGGCGTGTCGCTCGCCTCGGTCGTCCTAGCTCCGCGCGACTATAGGCTCTATGAGGCCGTTCGTAGGGTGCTAGGATTCGCTGTGCGTAGAGTTAGCGACGCCGCCTTCCTAAGCCTCGTGCTAGAGCCTTGGGAGTACACGGCGCCTATGAGGGTGGCTAAGGAGAGGGGTAAGGAGGTTGAGGGCTGGTACGAGTTCTACTGGAAGGTGGGTAGGCGGGTGATTAAGGTCGAGTACGTCACTAAGGGCGATCCGCTAGCCGTACAGGAGGAGCTCGTTAGGAGGCTTGCGCCTACGATGCAGGTGGGCGGCGTGCCCCTGGGGATAGCCGAGGCGCGTAGGGACCTCGAGAGGTACCTGGCGCGGCTCATGAAGGCGTTCGAGCTGGCGCTTAAGGGTGTTGGGGGTTGAGGGAGGTAGGCGTCGTGCTATCCCGTAAGCCCCCGACGCAGGCGGCGTTCGAGTTCGAGCTGCGTGAACCGGGGCTGGTTGGGGCAGGGGACTACGTGGAGGTCCCGTGCGAGAGGGGGGCCATAGTCGCTAGGGTCCTAAGCATCAGGGCCGAGAACGACTACTTCGCCGAGGTAGGGCTCGTCAGGGAGCATGCCGAGTACGGGCTTAGGCTGCCGAGCGGCGCGGCGCTGGAGGCGGGGGAGGTTCACGTAGCTAGGGCGGAGGTGGTAGGCGTCGTGAGGGAGGATGGGAGCTTGGAGCCCCCGCTAGTGCCCCCGTCACCCGGATCCCTCGTGTACGCGGCGTCCAAGCTAGCGCTAACGACGCTGCTGGGGCTCTCCACGGGGCCGGGCGTTAGGATAGGCGAGATATGGAGGCTGGGGGTAGAGGTCGTCCTAGACCCCGAGAGGCTGCTTAGGCACCACGTAGCCGTGCTGGGCGCTACGGGGACTGGGAAGTCGTACACGTGCGGTGTGCTAGCGGAGGAGCTGCTGGAGCTTGGTATGCCGGTGGTCGTGCTTGACCCCCACGGAGAGTACAGGACCCTAGCCGAGCGGTACAGGGCTAGGTGCGTTAAGGCTACCCAGGTGGCTCTGGAGCCCGGCTTTGTATCGCCCGACGCCATCGCAGAGGCCACCGACATGACGGAGGTCCAGCGGGACCTCCTGTTCCTAGCCTACCGGAGGATGGAGGGGCCCACGCTAGGCGATCTGGAGAGGGCGGTTGAGGAGGTGGCCGGGGAGTACGGGTTTAGGAGGGAAACCTTAGTGGCGATGCTCAGGAGGCTCGAGACGCTGAGGGCGATGGGGCTGTTCACGGGCAAGGGCGAGAGGCTGGCGTTCGAGGAGGGGGAGTGCGTAGTGGTGGACGTGGGCGTTGGGCTTAGCGCCGAGCTGTCTAGGGCGCTGGTAGGCGCCATAGTCTGGGACCTCTTCGAGAGGAGGAAGTGCGGCGAGGTCCCGCCCTTCGCGCTGATAGTCGACGAGGCGCACAGGTACCTGCCGGTCGACGCCCCCACGTTCTGCAGCAAGGCGCTTAGGACCGTAGCCAGGGAGGGCAGGAAGTTCGGGGCCTGCCTGATAATAGCGAGCCAGAGGGTGGTGGGCCTCGACAAGGACGTGCTAAGCCAGTGCGGCACTAAGATCGTCCTGAGGATGGATAGCCCTACGGACCTAGCGATGCTAAAGCCCCTCCTAGGAGCCCACACCAAGCTCCTACCACACCTGCCCAACGGGGTAGCCCTGCTAGCGGGCGTAGCCGTAAGGTACCCGGTGCTAGTTAAGATCAGGGAGAGGAGGACGCCGCACGGGGGCGCCGGAGTATCCTTACCCATTAAGGCCTCTCATCCTCCTCGATAACAACCCTGCCGAACCCTATAGCCCTGGACACCCCAACCCCCAAGTACTCGGCCGACTTGAGTGCCGCCTCCAGGAGCGGCAGGTCCCTCGAGCCGAACAGGGCTATCCTCGCCCAGCCCATGAACGCTGGGACCTTACGCCCCTCCCCTATATCCACGAGGAACCGCCTAACCTTGAACCCGAGCGTCTCGACGAGCTTAGCTAGGTCGGCAGCCACCCCCGACGTGTCTAGACCCGTAAGCTGGCCGTACCTCTTAAGCACCCCGAACGCTAGCCTAAGGGGCGAGGGATAGAGGACGTCCCTCCCATAGAACATGAACAC
>CAZAZN010000093.1:0-4063 GCA_964489665.1 uncultured Thermofilaceae archaeon | reverse complement strand
TGCGTACGGGATCTCCGCTCACCGGCCCAAGCCCCTCCATGCACACTACGCCGTCGACTACAGTTAAGTTAGGCTTAACTACTGTGTTAAGATCAGCTATTGCTTTAAAGAGACCTGCTCTATGCATATCTCTCTTTGATATGTCGCTTAAAACACCCTTTAGGTTCTTTAGGGCACAGGTTATTACACAGGTGCAATGCGTTTTCATTTTAGGGACGTTTATAAGCACGTCCGCCTCTAGCACTGGCTTAGCTATCAACAAGCTCTTAATGACTTCGCCTTGAGGTATTTCTACCTTAACGAACTCGCATCGCTTAAGATCCACAACCTTAGCGCCTGCTTTTTTAGCAGCTTCACCGACGCCACTTGCCTCGAACGCCTTTAAAGTGTCCACACCTACGGGCGATGACTCAGCGACTAACACTTCCTTAGCTCCTGCCTCTTTACATAGCTTAACGAGCGCATAAACGACTTCTGGGCTAGTACAGACGTGAGGGTCAGAGGTAATTCGGGTCAGGTTGGGTTTAATTAACACGGTATCTCCAGATTTTACAAATGACTCAATTCCACCGAGGAGATCTAAGGCTTGTTTGACGGCACCTTCTACATCACCTTTTCTTACCTTAACTACGGAGACCCTACTTCTCTTAGCCGTCTCTATCACCAATAAATCGTATACAAAAGAGACTTATAAGTATTGCCTTTTTCATGTAAGTCAGCAGTACTAACTCAATTTGTTAACTAACTTGAATTTCTTAAACTTTTATCAGATTCATTCTATAATAAACATTAAAGATCGTATCTTTAACAAGATTGTGCGTGCCATAAGCTACTTTTCTCTAGCGAGGAAATACAAGTTTCTAATCTTTTCAACTGATACCTCCTTTCGATTTTAGCTTATTTATCTAGTTTAGCTCTATTATAATTATTAATTTTCTAGTTCAGATTACTTCAGAGTTAGAATTAGATTATTAGATAATAGATGTAAATTAATTACTGAATTTCAAATGGATTCGCTAGACTTGCGGGGGAGGATCATTAGGAAGCTTATTAAGTTATTATTTTTCATTTTGTTTCTTCCGAAAAGTCGATCTTAACACCTGCCTTTGCTAACCTAAGTAGCGTGGTATCGTAGGGATCTATGGCCTCCTCCTCTAGGTTAGCGGCTAGCCACGCGTCTATCTCGGCTAGCCTCTCGATGATGAGCCTCCTCTCCTCCCTGCTCATTATCCTTGGATCGGTCATCGCCGCGGCGTGGCAGCTAACGCCAGCGTCCATCAAGTGCTCGAGGGCCTTAAACGGGAGCTCGTAAAACTCGCCCCTAGCACCGGTCCGTTTGGTGAAGCCCTCGGGCGTGCCAGCCTTTATCGACACCCTTACGTGGACCTTGCTGTACTTGGAGAGGTCCCTAGCGTAGCTCTTATCGTAACCTATCAGTATGCCGTTCGTCTCTAGGATAAAGAGGCGGAAGCTCGACTCCTCGACGAGGTCTAGGAGGGCCAGTAAGTGCCTCTGGCCGATCGTGGGCTCGCACCCGGAGATCCTGCACTTATCGATCTTAAGCCTCCTCCAATAGGGAGGCCCGTACCTTATGCCCTCCCTAGCGGCCTTTACGAGCAGCCTAAAGGCCTCCCGGGGCGAGTAGAACCTCCCGTACCTCTCGGGGAAGTCCCTCGAGAGCGGAGACCAGCAGTAGAAGCAGCGCAGGCAGCAGCCAACGGCATAACCCGTGGCAATCCCCCTGTAGACGGGGACTGAGTAGAACGCCGTGTACTTCCTCTCCTGCCCCTCCTCACCCTCCCTCGTAACGATCTTCTCGGACACCTTAGCTAGCCATACTGGGTCGAAGGGCTTTGAATCGGGCGTTAGGAAGCATGGATACTCCATTCACTCTATAACCTTAGCTACGCCTATATAGGCTACTTGCTGTGGATAAGAAGATAAGAAAGAAAAGGGAAAAGTTAGGCTTTCCTGTACACCTTAACGAGGAGCCTTGCCGCTAGGGTGGGCGCGAGGGCTAGCGTCGATAACACGTAGGCTGATGTCGCGAAGACGAGCACCCACGTGGGCCCTAGGGTGCTAGCAGCGCCGCATAGCAGTAGGGCGGCTAAGTACGCGTAAGCTAGCGCTTTAACGGCCTTATCGGCGGTGTCATTCCTAGCCCTTCTAATCAGCAGGTAGGCTAGCGGAGTTAGGTAGGAGAGCCCTATCAGCGCCGAAGCTATGGTCCCGGCGAGGTATACGGCTATCTCGGGTAGTAAGGGGATTAGCGGCTGGGCGGCGACGGCCGCTACCTTGAGGGAGGCTATGAGCGGGTAGAGGGCGACCCTTAGCGGCGCTCTAAGGACGGGGTGCGCTAGTATGAACTGGGCTACCGGCGGGCTCCACGAGTAGTAGAAGGCGTTGAAGGCTACGTAGAAGGCGGCGCCCGACCTCGTGGAAAGCACGAACTCGTCCCTGAAGTTCCTCAGGAACTGGACCTCCTCGCTAACCTCCGAGCCGTACGTTGCGGTGGCTATTACGCACTTCTTCTCCTTAATCGTCAGCTTAATCCTAGTTGTCCTCTCCTTGCCGCCGTGCTCGCCTACCACCAATAGCATGAAGGTCCCCTTCGCTGAGCCGGCGTTGATTGCAAGGGTTACCGTCTCGGTGGGCGTAACGGTGCTTGAGCTAAAGCTATAGGTAGCGCCGGACGGAAGCCCCTTCAAGTAAAGCCTTACTGGCTTAGCCATACCGCTAACTAGCTTAACAGTAACCGTAACGGTCGTAGACTCCCCTTGGTTCATCTCGACGATCGATGGGCTGGCGGAGATCGCGAAGTCGAACCCCCTAACCAGCAGGCGTATCCTAGCTGTCCTCTCCTCCCCGTCGTGGGTGCCCTTAATCACAACCGTGTACGGCCCCTCGAGCCCCCGGGTATCGATGGTCAGCGTCGCCGTGCCGGTCGGCGTAATCTTGGTCGGGGATATTGCGTAGGAGCCGCTCGGGAGCCCTTCCACCGTTAAGTCGACCTCCTTAGCAGTTCCGCTTACCAGCTCGACATTAATCGTAACCTTTACCTCCTCACCCTCTTCGGCACGCACGAATGTCTTGCTAGGCTTAATCGAGAAGTCGGACGCTTGAACGGTAACGGATAGCGTCGCGGTATCCTGAAGCCCGCCCGGCCCAGCTCCCTTAATCGTTACCGTATAAGTTCCCGGAGCTATGGACGGTGAGGCTTCGACTTCGAGCTTAGCTGATCCACCAGCGGTAACCGTGGAGGGCGTAATTGTTGCCGTCAAGCCGGGCGGCGCCGTGGCAGTTAGCGCTACGCTACCCGAGAAGCCGCCGTGCGGGACCACGGTAAGCGTAACATTCCCGGAACCCCCTGGATCAAGCTTGATGTTACTGCTGCTTAAGTCTAGGGTGAAGTGGCCAGCTACCTTAACGTTGATGGTTAGCGGTGCCTCCTGGATTATGCCGCCGGTGCCTGTACCCCTTATGGTTATCGTGTAGGTGCCGATAGCTACGCCGCTACCGACGTTAACGTTCGCCACCGTGCTACTTCCAACGGTTAACGCCGTTGACGTGAAGGTTACCGTAATGCCAGGTGGCACGTTAAGCGCCGTGAGGGTAATGGTCCCGCTGTAGCCAGCGATCGGCGTCGTGGAGATCTGTGCTGACCCGCTCCCTCCCTGAGTTATGTCGAGGGTAGGAGGCGTTAATGTGAGGGTGAAGCCTCCCGTAGCCTTAACCTCTAGTTTAAACGTTTTCTCGCTATAAACCCCACTACCAATACCCTTTACCTTAACCGTGTAGATGCCAGGGGGAGTTGTGCTTGAAACGCCTATAGTGAGCACGGAGTTAAAGGAGCCGCTACCTGAGGGCGGGTTAAAGCTGTAGGAGGCTCCAGAGGGTAGCCCACTTATCCCTAGGGTAACTGATCCCGTGTAGTCGCTAGGCGTTACCTTGACTTGGAGTGTTACGCTCCCTCCCTGATTTACTTTAGCAATAGAGGGGGTAACGGACACGTGTATCGATGGAACCTTGTAGGTCACGACGAGCTTAGGCCTGTAGTTCTTCG
>CAZAZN010000092.1:0-4325 GCA_964489665.1 uncultured Thermofilaceae archaeon | reverse complement strand
GGGGCGGCGGGTATGGTGGGCGGGGCCGGGTTTAAGGTAGAGTTCTTAAGGTTTGACAAGGGTAAGCCAGTGTACGCAGTCATAGTTGAACCCGAGCATGAGATGGAAGTCGTTAAGTGGCTATTCGATAGGGCTAGAGAGGCTCTCTCGGAGGCGCTGAAGATCCTCGGCTACTCCCCTGAGGAGGTTAATCGGCAACCGCTCGAGAGGCTAACGCCGGAGAAGAGAGAGAAGAGAAGGAAGCTGTTTAGGCTGGCATCAAAACTCTTCGGCAAGTACTACATAGTCGTAATTAGTAATAAGGATAAGAACGTATGGTATAAGTTAGGTTTAACGCTAACCGACGCCTCGATAAAGGAAGACACCTACATCGTGCAGTTCGATACCACTAAGGTAGAACTCGCAATATGCGTTCTGCTCGCCTGGAACGAGGCTGTAGTCTACCTTCACGGCGGTTTCTACTTTAACGGTAAGGAGCCCGTGCCTAGTCTCCGCTTCATGGTTAAAGTCTCGGAGGCGCTTAGGCGCCTGCTCTTGATGGCTAAGAGGAGGCCTCGCCAGTTAGCGGAGCTTATTGCTAGCGATGGTGGGAGGCTTTCTAGCTTCCTCGCGGGGGTTGTTGATGGGGATGGAACTGTTAGTGGTTCGGTAAAGGTGACAGCCTCTAAGCACAAAGTAGTAAGGATCATGCTCGATAAACTAATAGAGCTCGGAGTCGACATAGGGAGAGGACGTGAAGACGCAAGAGGTAGGATCACTTTCTACATTCACAAACCATTACTAGAAGGGATTTGTAAGCACATGCTCCATCCTCAACGGAAGGCGAGGCTAGAGGCGATTGCACGGGGAGAATCCCGGAGCCCACTAGCAGGAGCGGTCAAAGCTCGTAAGGCTAGAGGCTGTATAGCCCTCGTTAGTCCAAACCCTGACTTACTGAGGAGGCTTACGGGTAAAGAGCCGGGCAGGGACGGCAACCAATGGAGGGTTTACGTCGCTAATCACGACGTGTTGAGAAGGTGCTTACCTTACCTTGACGCTAAGAGCAGGGAGAGGATAATAGAGTTCCTCAAAGCGCACGAGCAGAAGAGACCTTTAAGAAGGGTTTGGTCTTGGAGGGAGGAGAAGGCTAAGCTCTGGGCCTATAGGTCGAAGCGGACTATTCAGCTCTGCAGCAAAGACCCCAACCTACTAAGGGGGCTTACAGGGAAGGAGCCTCACCGCTCGAGGTTCGGATACTACTACGTCCACGCCTCAGACCCTCCCACATTATTCAGAGCGCTTAAGCTAGCAGGAGACGAGAGGAGCAGGAGTATAATACTAGAGCGCATAAAGGTCTTAAACTGCCCCCTCCTCCTCCCCCGACCTAATAAGGGGAAATCCTAGCGCCCTAAGACCCGCTCCCACTAAACCCTTATAAACCCTAACGAACCAACAATAGTGGGCCCGCCTGGGGGCCCGTGACCCCCCTTAAGGGGGCGGGAAGTGTAGTGGCTAGAGCGGTGCGCGGCTAACATGCCGCCCTCACGAGGCGGTGGTCCCGGGTTCAAATCCCGGCGGGCCCACCAGTTCTGAAAAGAAAAATTACTGGTGGTTTTTATAGCAGCCTCGGTATGCCTAGGAGTCCTACGAAGACGCTGAAGACGAAGACTAGGAAGGCTATGAAGGCGGCGCCTATCCAGCTTACGCCGAACATCTTCTTGAGTATGTATAGCCAGACGGGTAGTGCTAGTATGCTGGCTAGGGGTAGACCGAGCCAGTGGAAGGCGGTGTACACTATCTCGCCTAGGAGCGCGGTTAGCAGGGCTCCGCCTATGTTCTCGCGCTTCTGCTTTCCCGGATAGATCTTTAGAACGATGTAGATTATGACGCCGCTGACGAGCCAGCTTATTAGGAACTCGACTACCTTGCCCGTGGTTATCGACAGCGCCGGTATGGGCATCGGGAAAATACGGCTTTACGGAGTTATAAAGCTACATCCTTTCAGGCGGCTCGATCCCGAGCAGCCTCATGCCGTTCCTGAGGGCTGTAGCCACCATCTCGACGAGCGCGAGCCTCGACGCCGCTACCTCGGGGTCCTCGGCCCTTAGGACGGGGACGCTGTCGTAGTAGGAGTTGAAGGCTATGGATAGCGAGTTTAGGTACGAGGCTACGTAGTCTGGCCTAAGCTCGTCGGCGGCCTTAGCTACTACCTCGGGTAGCTCGCCTACGAGTATTACGAGCTCCCTCTCCTCCTCCCCGAGCTTGACGGGCCTCTTAGGCCTCCTCCCCTCGCTTTCCGCCTTCCTAAGTATGCTCCTAGCTCTAACGTAGGCGTACTGCACGAACGGGCCGCTGTTCTGGTTAAAGTCGAGCACCCTGCCCCAGTCGAAGAGCAGGACCTTGGAGGGGGAGACGTTTAGGAAGAAGTACTTGATAGCCCCTATACCGACCTTTACGGCTATGTCGGGATCTCCCCTCCCCCTCTTCTCCAGCTCGGCTCTAGCCCTCTCTATCGCCTCGTCGATTAGGTCGTCCGCCGCTACGTAGCGGCCCCTCCTGCTCGACATCCTACCCTCCTTAAGCTTGACGACCTCGTATGCGTAGTGCACGAGGTTTACCGCCTCCCTCCTAGCGCCCATCGCGTAAAGCGCGAGCCTAATCTGGGTCTGGGCTAGCGACTGCTGGACGCCTATTACGTTGATCACCCTATCGGCCCTCCTGAACTTCCAGAGGGTGTAGGCTATGTCCCTAGTCGTGTACAGCGTAGTGCCATCCGACCTAGTTAACACGAGGGGCTGTACCTCGTACTTAGGCGGTATCCCTAGATCCTCCCTTACGCTAGGGCTCTCAGCTAGCTTGTCGGCGGCGAATACCAGGGCGCCGTCGCGCCTGTAGACGAGACCCGCCTCCATCAGCCTCCTTATCACGCCGTCCGTCGCACCACTCCACACGGTTAGCTCGCTCTCCCAGTCCCAGCTATCGAACCTTATGTCGAGCCTGCTTAGCGTCTCCTCGAAGCCCTTAAGGCACTGGGAAACGACCTCCCTCACTAGCTTAACGGCGCTTAGGTCCCCGCGCTCGTAGGCCCTGTTCAGCTCGTACACTCTAGCTAGCGGGTCCTCGTCGCGCTTTATCTCCTCGGCTAGCTTATCGAAGAGCTCGGGGTCCTTCTCCCTAAGCTGGTTAGCGGTCCACATCCAGTCGGCGAGCTTAGAGTGTAGCTCGCTGACGCTCTCGCCTTTAGCGGCGGCCTCCTCTATCCGCCTCTTCAGCGCCCTTATCTCGACTATTGCGTTGGTCATAGAGTAGACTAGGCCTATGAAGTGATCGGGCTTCATCTCCCTCTTAATCCTCTTGACCTTGCTGTAGCCGTAGGCGGCATACGCCACCTGTAGGCCGGTGTCGTCGACGTAGAAGTGGGTCTTAACCTCGTGCCCCCTCGCCCTCAGGATACGGGCGAGCGCATCGCCTAGTAGCGCGTTCCTCAAGTGCCCTATGTGTAGGGGGTGTATCGGGTTAGCGCTGGTGTGCTCGACGATCACCCTCTCCTTTACGGGCGCTGGGTTAAAGCCGTACATCTCCCTGAGCTCGGCAACGGCGTCGTAGACTAGGAGGGCGTACCTCGAGACGTCAACCTTGAAGTTCACATACCCGCCGACGACCTCTACCGACTCGAACGGCTCCGGGGGCTCTATCCTGTCGGCGAGCTTCCTCGAGATCTCGCCTACGCTTGCGCCCGCCAGCTTAATGGCTTTAAACGTCCTTACGGCGACCTCGCCCCTGCCCCTAGGAGGCTTGCCCAGCTCTAATCCCTCCCTAGCCGCCTTGGGCTCTAGGCTCAGCTCGAGTAACACCTTCTCCACGGCCTCTAGCGCCCTCCTCTTCAGGAGACCTGCGGGGCTGTAGAGGGGCACGCTAAACTCACCCAGCTGCGCTACTTAATGTAGTAAGGCTATTAAGCCCGACGCATAGCCGTTACCTAGAGGGTCCGTGGCCTAGCATGGATATATGCGGCATAATTAACTTCTCATGAACTTCAACCCCATGCTACTTAGCTTTCACCTTCTCTAGGTACTAGAGCCTTAGACGAAGAGCTCTCCAAACGCCCTCCTAAGCCCTTAGCGCTATGAGTATCGCTATTATTACCTCTTCCCGAAATGCTAGGCCTAGAAAAAGAAACGAGTATACCGTGGGTATACCCGGGGTATGACTCTGGGTATACCGGTAAAACTTAACTCTCTGTGTAGGGAAATTAATTTAAGGAGGACCGGTGAAATAATACATAGCCTGGGTGCGGCCGCGAGAGAGCCGTGGGGCTAGAGGCCCCCGATGGCCCCTCGGAAACC
>CAZAZN010000091.1:0-4380 GCA_964489665.1 uncultured Thermofilaceae archaeon | reverse complement strand
CATTGAGCCTCCTAAGGGCATCCTGCTGTACGGCCCACCGGGCTGCGGCAAGACGCTACTCGCCAAGGCAGTTGCCAATGAGACGGAGGCCTACTTCATTGCGATTAACGGTCCCGAGATCATGAGCAAGTTCTATGGTGAGAGCGAGCAGAGGCTTAGAGAGATATTCGAGGAAGCCAAGGAGCATGCGCCGGCCATAATTTTCATCGACGAGATAGACGCCATAGCCCCCAAGAGAGAAGAGGTAACCGGAGAAGTAGAAAAGAGAGTAGTAGCACAGCTACTAGCACTAATGGACGGGCTCGAAGCTAGGGGCGACGTGATTGTAATAGGCGCTACCAACAGACCAAATGCCCTAGACCCCGCCCTGAGGAGGCCTGGCAGATTCGACAGGGAGATCGAGATAGGGGTCCCAGATAAGAGGGGTAGGTACGAGATCCTGCTCGTCCACACTAGGAACATGCCACTCGCTAAGGACGTGGACCTATGGAAGCTCGCTGAAATTACGCACGGCTTCGTAGGAGCCGACCTGGCCGCGCTGTGCAGGGAAGCTGCGATGAAAGCGCTTAGGAGAGTCCTGCCAAAGATAGACCTCGAGAAGGACGAGATACCGCCCGAGGTCCTGGAGAGCTTAGAGGTCGCAATGGACGACTTCATGAGCGCGTTCCGCGAGATAACCCCCTCCGCCCTCAGGGAGATTGAAGTCGAGGTACCCGCTGTCCGGTGGGACGACATCGGCGGATTAGAGGATGTTAAGCAGCAGCTTAGGGAAGCTGTAGAGTGGCCCCTAAAGCACCCAGACTCGTTTAAGAGGCTGGGCATTGAGCCTCCTAAGGGCATCCTGCTGTACGGCCCACCGGGCTGCGGCAAGACGTTACTCGCTAGGGCCGTGGCTACCGAGAGCGAAGCGAACTTCGTCAGCATAAAGGGTCCCGAGATCTTCAGCAAGTGGGTTGGTGAGAGCGAGAGGGCCATAAGGGAGCTGTTCAGGAAGGCGAGGCAGGTAGCGCCCTGCGTCGTGTTCATAGACGAGATAGATGCGATCGCGCCGATGAGGGGTATAGGCATAGGCGACTCGATGGTCACCGAGCGTGTTGTTAGTCAGTTGTTGACTGAGATGGATGGTATTCAGAGGCTTGAGGGTGTTGTCGTTATAGGCGCTACTAATAGGCCGGATATACTCGATCCCGCTCTGCTAAGGCCTGGCCGCTTCGACAGGCTAATCTACGTCCCACCACCAGACAAGAAGGCTAGGCTAGAAATACTAAAAGTACACACAAGGAAAATGCCACTAGCAGAAGACGTAAACCTAGAAGAGATAGCGGAGCTAACAGAAGGATACACAGGAGCAGACCTCGAGGTGCTAGTTAGGGAGGCTGGCATGGCAGCGCTGAGGGAGAACGTTAACATCGATAAGGTCTATAGGAGGCACTTCGAGTACGCGCTTAAGCGGGTTAAGCCCTCGTTAACCCCGGAGATGATCAAGTACTACGAGACCTGGCAGGAGAGGAGGAAGTCGCTTCAGGGCAGGGTCGCTACCACCAGCTTCTACGTGTAGGTTGAGGGCATGCTCCCGCTAACGATACTCGTCATGTCGGAGCTTAAGAGGATGGGCGGAACCGCTAAGGACAGGGACCTGTTCGAGAACGTCCGGAAGCTCTGCGAAGCGCTCAACGGAGAAGACCTCTCCTTCTCGCGGTTTAACAAGGTGCTAATGAGCCTAGAGCTTAAGGGGTTCGTGAGGGTCGAGTCCATAAAGCGAGGCTATAGGATGGTCTACTTAGTTGAGAGGAGAAAGCGCTAATACCCCTCGCCCCCCTAGCCTACTAAGGGGGCCTAAGCCGTGGGCGTAAACATTAGGGAACTGGTAGCTCCCGTTAAGCGGGAGATAACCTTAGACCAGCTCTCTGGGAAGGTTATAGCGATAGACGCGTACAACGCTCTGTACCAGTTCCTAGCGATAATCCGCCAGCGCGACGGCACGCCGTTAATGGACGCTATGGGCCGGATCACTAGCCACCTAAACGGGCTATTCTACAGGACGATAAACCTCCTCGAGATAGGCATAAAGCCCGTGTACGTGTTCGACGGGAAGCCTCCCGAGATAAAGCAGGCCGAGATTCTCAAGAGGATGAAGGTGAAGGAGGAGGCCGAGAAGAAGTACCTCGAAGCTCTGGCGAGGGGGGACCTAGAGGAGGCTAGGATCTACGCCCAGCAAACCTCGCGGCTCACGACGCCCATGGTTGAAGACGCTAAGAAGCTGTTAACCTACATGGGTATTCCGTGGGTGCAAGCTCCGTCCGAGGGCGAGGCGCAGGCCGCCTACATGGTCTCTAGAGGCGATGCCTGGGCTGCCGCGAGCCAGGACTACGACTCGCTCCTGTTCGGAGCGCCTAGGCTGGTGAGGAACCTTACGATAACGGGTAGGAGGAAGCTCCCGAGGAAGAACGTATACGTGGAGATTAAGCCCGAGATTATAGTGCTCGAGGACCTGCTAAGCTACCACAAGATCACGCGAGAGCAGTTAGTGTACATAGGCCTCCTCTTAGGAACTGACTACAACCCGGGAGGCGTTAAGGGCGTTGGCGTTAAGAGGGCCCTAAAGCTCGTGAGGGAGCTGAAGAGCCTTGACGCGATAGTGCGAGCGGTTAAGGCCGAGTTCCCGGTAGACCCCCACGAGATAGTCAAGATATTCCTTGAGCCGCAGGTTACCAGCGACTATAAGCTTGAGTGGAGGAAGCCCGACGTCGATAAGGTTAAGGAGTTCCTGTGCGAAGAGCGCCAGTTCTCCGAGACTAGGGTCCAGAACGCCCTAGATAGGGCCGTTAAAGCTTACCGCAAGCTCTTCGAGCAGACGACCCTAGAGTCCTGGTTCTTCTAGAGATGGATTTCGAGTACCTTAGGCAAAGGCTAGTTGAGAGGCTTAAGCTAGAGGGGGTCATAAAGAGCGCTGAAGTGGAAAGGGCGTTCCTAACGGTGCCACGCGAGGAGTTCGTCCCCGAGCGCTACAGGCCCTACGCCTACGAGGACACCCCCCTACCTATCCTCGAGGGGCAGACCATCTCCGCTCCCCACATGTGCGCTATGATGTGCGAAGCCTTAGGCCTTAGGAAGGGCATGACAGTCCTAGAAGTAGGGACTGGCAGCGGCTACCACGCCGCGCTGTGCGCTGAGATAGTGTCGCCGACGGGAGAGGAGGTAAAGGGCTTCGTCCTAACGCTCGAGTATTTTAAGACCTTAGCTAGGTTCGCTAAGGAGAACCTAGACAGGACTGGCTACTCGGATAGGGTCTATGTCGTAACGTGTGATGGAAGTTCGGGAGCGCCGTCTAGGCTAAAGTTCGACTGCATCCTAGTAACGGCGGCAGCCCCTCAAGTCCCAAAGGAGCTGCTAGACCAGCTCAAAGTGGGCGGGAGGATGGTAATACCCGTTGGGACGGAGTTCTTCCAGGAGCTCCTCCTAGTGCTCAAAGTCGAGGAAGGCAGGGTAGTGTACAGGAGCTTAGGAGGCTGCATATTCGTGAAGCTAAGGGGAAGGTATGGCTTCAGGTAGCTGGGTTATCGCTAAGGTGCTGGCCTGGGGGCACGAGAACGTAACGGCAAGGCACGCTACGACGTTCGAGGTAACCCGCGACGCGGCTCTATCCCCCAGGGGGGACTGCATCATAGGGGTAAGGGCGAGCGCGTCCGCGGCAAGCCTACCGATCGATGTTAAGCGCGCGCTTCGGCGAGACGATGCGGTAGTCCTAGTAGTCCTAAGGACCCCCTGCGCTCTAGACGTGGTAGTGGCTAGGGGATCCTCCAAGCTAACGCTAACCGACGACCGCTCGATGGTGTTCAGGCGCAGCAGCTACGTGGATGGAAGGACCGTAGCGATACGCGCTAACAAAGCGGCAAGGGACATTTCTAGGAGCCTGATAAGGGACCTTAGGCGCGGCGCTCCCCTAGAGGTGTTAATCGCTGTGGCGGGCCCGCCGGGACTTGAACCCGGGTCCTGCGGCTATCTTCCGCTAGGGACCGGAGGCCGCCGCCATATCCTAGCTAGGCTTCCCGCCCCCTTGCTGGGAGGCACGGGCCCTCTAGGCGGGCCCATGGTAGCCTATGCTGAAGAGCTTAAAAGGTTTGGGGAGGGGGTTGGTTTGGGGTTTTTGCTTTGGGCTTTTAAGCGGTCTAGTATTATCTTCCTACTCCTCTCGTCCTCTACAAGCTCTAGGGCTCTAGCTAGCGCTGAGGTGTCTGAGGTCGTAGTAATAGCCGTACCTGGTAGCGCGCGGCTCCCTCCCTGTAAGCTCCCTCAGCAATCCAGCATTCGAGCTACAGAGCTGCACGGTACGCTTCGATCGATAAGCCCAGAGCCTCCTGCCGCGATTCCTCCAGGACC
>CAZAZN010000090.1:0-4403 GCA_964489665.1 uncultured Thermofilaceae archaeon | reverse complement strand
GAACTCCTGAACCATCCCACGCCTTGCTACTGCATCCCTCGCGGCGTCGCGAGGGTCGAGGTGGATCGTAGGCGAGGACGCGTCACCCAACCCCTTAACTACGTAAGGCGGCTTAAGGCTAGAAGATACGAGCGCTTCCGCATCACCAAGCCTACCGCTCCAGTTCCTAAAAGAAATAAACCTCGGCACCTTTACGCCCACCTTAGCCGCTAACGCGGACATAAGCTCCTTATCCGACGATCTCGCAAGCTTCTCGTAATCGGGCGCTGCGACTGGAGCGGCTAGCTCCTCAACTACGCGTTTATGCTTTGATAGGCATAGGAAGTCAATATACCCTACTGGAACTACTACGTCTGCCCTAAAGTCTCTAGCTGCATCGATAACTCCCAGCAGGTATCCTCGCTCATCCCTTAGTGGGTGAGGTACAAGGTATCTCTTCTCGAGTAACCGGGAGTAAAAGTTTGGCGCTGGCAGCTTGCGCCGCCCCTGATCAGCATAGAAGACGGCGGCTATATCTAATCCACCTTTCCTTAGAGATCTAAATACAGCGTACGATTTCTTAAAATTCCCCGAAGCCACGAGCACTCTTCGCATGCGTCTACCCCGCTGACCTTGGACCGCCCGCCGACTACTACCACTACCACTACATTAAGCGTAAGCTTGAGATGATCCGAAATTCGCGGTTCCTTGAATCGCTATAATAAACGCTGCTAGTAGTTCGTGCGGTAATAAAGTAGTTAAAAGTAAACTTACAAAAATGCATCGCCTTTTAAGTCGAAGAGATTTAATGCGCCTAACCGGCCATGCTAGGCTAAGCTAATTAATCTAAAGGAGAAGAAAGGAAAGGTGGTGAGAGAGTGTTCATTGCGCATGTTAGAAAGAAAGGGCTCGAGGGGAGCTTTAAGTTCCCGTGGAAGGTGAGCATCGTAGCCTTCATGGCTAACCCTAAGCTGTTTAAGGCTGAGGAGGTCGGGGAGACGGTAAGGTTCCTTGCTAGCGACCCGTTCTTCGACATGCTGGAGATTAACAACCTCCCAGACGAGGCTTGGAGGGAGGTTGAGGAGGCCCTAGCCTCCACCAGGCGCGTTGAGGTAGCGCTGGGCCTGCAGCCCATGGTTTTAATAGAGAAGAAGGACCCGTGCGCCCTCGACGAGAAGGCTAGGGCTGAGGCTGTAGCCGAGCTGAAGAGGTGGATCGACATAGCCGCGCGGAGAGGGATTGATAAGGTCGCGTTCTGCAGCGGCCCCGACCCCGGCCCGGAGAACAGGGAGGCCGCTAAGGACGCGCTTATAAAGTCCCTGAAGGAGGTCGTAGCCTACGCGAAGGAGAGAGACGTGTTCGTCATCCTAGAGACGTTCGATAGGGACCACGATAAGCGCCTGCTAATAGGCCCCATCGATGAGGCCGTCGAGGTTGCTAGGGAGGTTAGGGAGGAGTACGATAACTTCGGGCTCATGTGGGACCTTAGCCACGCGCCAATGCTCAACGAGAAGCCCTCCGACCTCGCTAGGGCTAAGGAGTACCTCGCCCACATACACGTCGGCTGCACTAAGAAGCTACCCGACGGCTCCCTTAAGGACTGGCACCCCGGCTTCTACAGGCCCGGCGCCCTAAACGGCGTAGAGGAGGTTAAGGAGCTCATTAAGGCATTGCTCGATATAGGGTACAAGGGCGCCGTGGGCTTCGAGGTTAAGCCCGAGGAGGGACAGGACTGGCGCGAGGTAGTGCAGGCGGCTAAGGGCGTGCT
The DNA here is from genome assembly GCA_964489665.1 of uncultured Thermofilaceae archaeon. GTDB lineage: Archaea > Thermoproteota > Thermoprotei > Thermofilales > Thermofilaceae > CAZAZN01. The sequence continues at coordinate 2,656 of CAZAZN010000090.1, read as the reverse complement.
CTACACCGCCTACTGCAAGTTCCTAGAGGAGGTGCTCGGCTAATGGCTAAGCTTAAGCTAACGTTTGAGAGGGCAGGGGAGGTCGTAGTAGAGTTAAACGACAAGAACCCGAAGACGAGGGACGCCTTTCTAGACGCCGTGCCGTTCGAGAGCAAGGCTAACAGGTGGGGCGACGAAGTCTACTTCTCCACCCCCGTTAGAGTAGGGCTCGAGGTGGCGCAGGAGACCGTCGAGGTAGGCGACGTAGCCTACTGGCCACCCGGCCGGGCGATGTGCCTCTTCTTCGGCCCCACGCCGGTCAGCAAACCGGGAGAAATAAGGCCAGCTAGCCCCGTAAACGTGTTCGGTAGAGTGGTCAGCGGGCTAGAGGTGCTTAGGCGCGTAGAGGACGGGGAAAGGGTCAGAGTAGAGCTGCTGGAGGAATAATCCTCGTTTTTTATATTTTATACGGTTTTAATCTCCTTATCTCCGCCAAAACCCTAGCTATAGTGGCCTTAACCCTGCTCCTTGGGATGCCCTTCTCCTCTAGAAGCTGGCAGATGTACTCCTCAACTAGCCTATAGCTCTTAAACCTCTCGTTAATCGTCTTCCAAGGTATACCCTTAAGCGCCTCGGCTAGCTCCTCGTCGTACGGCAACACGCCCTTGAGCATTAGGAAGGCTATGCTAGGGTAGCCGAGGTAGCCGCGGTACACGGAGCCGTTATCGTCCGAGGTTATGCCCAGCTTACCATCCCACTTGACGGTATATGTCCTGTCGCCGAGCGAGCTCACTACCTTAGCCTCCCTATCCGAGACGAACTTTATCCTGCCATCGGCTATAGCGCCTAGAGCCTCTAGCACCTTCACCCGGGGAGGGAGCTTCCAATACCTCACGCGTAAGTAGTGGGGCAAGCTGCTTATTATGGCGTCGCCCAGCTAACCCACGTGCTCGTCCTGCTAGCTACTAAGAACCCGCACAAGCTAGCCGAGGCGCGAGTGGTGCTATCCCCCCTCGGGCTAGAGGTAAAGCCGCTAGACGTCAGGAAGCTGGAGATACAGTCCGATAGCCTCGCAGAAATAGCGAGGTTCGCCGCCGAGAACATACGCGTCGACGTAAGCGCGCCAGTACTCGTCGAGGACGCCGGTCTCTTCATAGACGCGCTGGGCGGGTTCCCAGGCCCCTACTCAGCCTACGTCTATTCCACGATAGGTCTACGCGGCGTGCTGAAGCTAATGGAGGGAGTTGAGGATAGGCACGCTAGGTTCGAGTCGGCGGTAGCCGTCAGGACGCCCGAGGGCAAAGTAAAAGTGTTCACCGGCGTCGTGGAAGGCGCGATAACCAGGGAGCCAAGGGGTACGAGAGGCTTTGGCTTCGACCCAATCTTCGTGCCCGAGGGCTATAGCAAGACATTCGCCGAGATGCCCACGGAGGAGAAGTGCAGGATATCGCATAGGGCGAGGGCCCTTAGGGCCGCAGCTGTGTGGATCTTAGAACAGGTTCCTCAATCCTAGCCCGGGCGTTGGCAGAGTGGCCTATAATGAGCCAGCTTAATTAGCGGCTTAGTAGAGGAGCGCTAGACCCGCTAGAGACGCGAAAGCCGGAGCTTCCCTAGCTCAGGTAGCAGCAATGACCTGTAGTAGTCGATTAGGAGGCGTATAACGTCCTTGTAAATCTCTAGGCGAAGCTCTCACTTTAACGCATCTAACCGCCTTAACGTCTCGTCGCTAACTCTGAGCTCCCGGCCCGCGGCGCTCCTGCCCATCAGGTAGCCTAGCAGGAAGCTCTCCCACTTCACCACCATAGTAACGCCGCGTAGGCTTTAAGCCCTTAGGCAGGCGTATTTATCGGCCATTAGCTACACATACACGATGCCTAGGCGGGCTAGGCTCGCGGGCCGAGTTGGGCACATATACGTTAGGTGCCGGAGGGTCGGCCACATATACAGCCTCGGTGTGAAGCATGGCCGTAAGGGTAAGGCTGAGAGTGAGGGCGGGGAGTAGGGAGGTAGTCACAGTCGCCTTAGTCAATAGCGGCTTCGAGACCGAGGTTCCGCAGCTGATGATCCCCGTGGCACTAGCTAGGGCGCTCGGGCTATGGCCTCCGCCGCCAGAGGTGCGGCTCGTAGAGCTAGGCACTGCCGGAGGCCCCGTTAGGAAGTACCTAATACCGCAGGCCCTCGAGGTCTCAGCCGTCGAGGAGGATAGGGAGGTGGGACCCGTCCCATGCGACGCGATAGTATCACCGATAGAGGAGGAGGTCTTGATAAACGACAAGCTGGGAGGCGCTTTAGGCATAGTCATACTCGACCTAGGGACAGGGGAGTGGAGGTTCAAGGACGAGGAGGGCGTTTCTAGGAGAAGCTATCCCCCACAGTATTGGTGAAGCGCGGAGAATTACCGAACTAAGAACTAATGATCTAGCTACTAATTACCGCCTTTAAGAAAAGGGCAATAGTCGACCCCCTTAGAAGGCTAACTTCCAATCGATAGAAGCCGTCATCGCCCCTTGCTACAGGCATCTGCTAAACGCTTCGTTTATTAATCCCAAAGCAGACACAAGCTCGGCCCGGCCCTCGGCGACGCGCGCTAACGTGGCGGGGAGGGCCGCCACAGCCGGGGGCCGGGCTAAAAGTCACCCGTCTCACACGGCGGGAAAATGCGGCCGCAGGCCCCTGC
>CAZAZN010000089.1:0-4537 GCA_964489665.1 uncultured Thermofilaceae archaeon | reverse complement strand
CTAGGGTTGAGCATCTTAGCTAAAATATTCGTCGTTTCAGCGTTTTAAAACGCTGGCACAAGGCCTAGGCTCCTAAGAACTAGCTCTAAGCCCTTACGCGTAACCTTGCCTGTGGGCCCAACGACTAACTCGCGAGGCGGGTAAATAAGGAAACCCTTGTACAACCCTGAGGGATTAGCGTAGTAAAACAAGTGTATAACGAAGATTAGGAGGTTCAGCTGGCGCGCGCCGTATACTCGTTCGAGCCTCTCAGCCTCCCGCTCCTCCATATCCACCCTAGCTAATAGAGACTCAATAATGCCCCGCGGGTCCTCATCCATAGCGTCTAAGACGTCGTCTATGGTGAGCCCCTGTTCCCTAAGGAAATCGTTGAGAGCTTCCCTAAGGGTTATAATGCCCTTCCTAAGCGGCGGAATGCCAGCCATCGCCCTTCACGCGATCTTCAAAGGATAACGCTTTATTGTTTAAGCGCAACTGCCTTTCGGGATACGAGTTGGAGGCAGGCGTGTGCCCTGGACTCTACAGGGATAAGCAGGGTAGGTTCATCTGCTCCTTCGCTAACATCGAAGTAGACCCCGGCGTAATGCCATGCCTGGGTTCTTACGAGGAATGTATCTACTACACGAGGAGGCAGGAGGTTGTCGCAGAGGAGAGAATGGAAGTCGTCGAGGGAAAGAGGGAGGCTGTAGTTGAGCTGCCTAAACCGCTAGCTGAGGAGGTTGTTGAAAGGGTGAGCCCCGAAGAAAAGCTCCTGAACGCTCTAAGGGCGCTTGAGGAGGAGCTTGTGTCGCTAGGAAGGCTCTGGGAGGAGTATGAACGTAATGCTAAGCTCGTCTTAGAGCGCTGGGAGGAGCTCTCTAGGGAGGCGCGCCACGTTATAGCTGGCGTGAAGAGCTCCATAAACGCATGTCGGCTAGAGCTTGAAGAGCTAGAGACGCGTCACAAGCTAGGCCTGGTGCCGGAAGAAGCGTACTCGGAGCTTAAGGAAGAGATAGAAAGTAAGATCCAGGAGCTTGAGGGAATGCTGAAACAGATCGAGGAGGCGTTAAGCGAAAGTGAGAGGCTGATAGCTCCCCACTTTAAGCGGGTTAAAGCGGCTGAGGCTAAGCCTGAGATAGCCAAGATCAGGCTTAGCCTAATGAAGCTCGACCAGATGTACCGCGACGGTAAGGTATCAGAGGAAGTATATAGGAGGGTTAAATCTGAGCTCGAAAAGAGGCTAGCAAAGTTGGAGAGGTTGTTAGCCGAGGTAGAATAACATGGAGGGGCTCCCTGAAGGGCTAACTAGGGAAGAGGAGGAGAGGCTCAGAGAGTTTAACGAGCTATTTGATAGGCTGGATAAAGCCTGGGCGGATTACTTCAGCGAAGGGCTTAGAGCGATAAGAGAGTGGGAGAGGTTTCGAGTTGGACTTCTAGCTGAGGTTCACAGGCTCTCCGGGATGCTTGAGGAGATCACTAGGGAGAGAGAGGAATTGGAAATAAAGCTCGAGCTAGGGCTCGTCGACGCTGAGAGAGCGAAGCGCGACATGGAAGCCTTGGAGGAGAGGGGCAAGAGGATAGAGCGCAGGCTAAACGCTATCCGGGAATTCTTGAATGTCATCGATAGTCGCGCCTCGCCCCACAAGAGGCGCTTAATATTCGAGTTAGCTCCCGGAGAGAGTGGAGTTAAGGCTAGATTAGAGGAGCTTAAGAAGCTAAAGGAGGAAGGGGTGATATCAGACGAAGTCTTTGAGAGCCTGCGAAGAGAGCTAGAGGCTACTGGCTAGATCTCAGATCCCGCCTTAAGCTTCCTACCATCCTTCCTCACGTAGATCTTGTACTTACCCCCTTCGCGCTTAACCTCTAGGTCCTCGAGCGAGGCTTCACCATGCTTGTAGGCTAAGTCGGCGAGGGCCTTGAGTAGGCGGCTATAGTGCTTCTTACACAGAGGTAGTTGAAGCGTGCCTAGCCAGATTATGTAGGCGGCTTCTTCGCCACAGTCTGCGTAAAGGCATCTCAACTCTCTCCCCCAAACTCCTTTATACTACTTCCTACCCTCGAGTTAGAGGGCGAGGGATATGAGCGAGGCTAAGCTTAAGCTCGAGGTTATAAGGGTTGAGGTCCCCGAAGGCACGAACGTGATCATAGGCCAGTCCCACTTCATAAAGTCTGTCGAAGACCTCTACGAGACGCTCGTGACTAGCATGCCTAACATAAAGTTCGGCCTAGCGTTCTGCGAGGCCTCGGGCGATAGGCTAGTGCGCTATGATGGAAACGACGACGAACTCATAAAGCTAGCTGTAGACGCAGCGAAGTCCATAAGCGCGGGGCACACATTCGTCATCTACCTTAAGAACGCGTGGCCTATTAACGTTCTAAATGCTATCAAATCCGTCCAAGAGGTCGTAACGCTATTCTGCGCTACCGCAAACCCCGTTCAGGTCATAGTAGCTGAGACGGATCAGGGTAGGGCGCTCCTCGGAGTGGTTGATGGTTTCAAGCCCGTTGGGGTAGAGGACGAGGAGAAGAGGAAAGAAAGGATAGAATTCCTAAGGAGAATCGGGTATAAGCGTGGTTAAAGAATTAAAACAAGTAATCGTCGTGAGAACAGATTTAAAGATGGGTAAAGGGAAGCTGGCAGTACAGGTAGCCCATGCTGCCGTCACGGCCGCAGACCTTACTCGAAGAGTCAGAAAGGAGTGGTATGACGAGTGGCTTAGACAGGGCCAAAAGAAAATAGTCGTTAAAGTTAGGGGGCCTGACGAGCTTAAAGAGATATTCTCTAGAGCTTGTGAAGAGGGGTTACCGGCAGTTATAATAGCTGACCAGGGACTTACGCAACTACCGCCAGGGACGGTTACAGCCGTGGGCATTGGACCAGCTCCTAGCGAGCTTATAGATAAGATTACTGGCCATCTTAAATTACTTTAAAAATGCCTAAGAAAAGTAAAGTGTATCTGGATCGACTATTAGGCTTAGAGGCGTATATCTCTGAAACAGACGGCATTGGTGGTGTTATTAGGCGCAGGATAGACGACTTTGTAGTTAAAGAAATAACGATGGAAGGTATTACATGCTCACCAATAGCGAAGTTTGAGGAGGGAGTTGGGGAGTACGTATGGTTTGTTTTGGAGAAGAGGGGAGTGGATTCCATTACCGCGTTAAGGATCATCGCAAGGTCCTTAGGCATCAGCTCAAAGAGGTTTAGCATCGCCGGGCTTAAGGACTCTAAGGCTGTTACGTTCCAGCTAGCGTGCGTTAGGGACGTAGATCCCGATATGCTTACCCGGTTTAAGGGCACGGATAAAGTTAAAGTGCACTGTGTATTCAGGCGCCCATTCAGGCTTACACCGGGATTGCTAATGGGTAATAGGTTTGAGATAGTTATACGTGAAATAGAGTGTAAGGATCCATTAAATAGGGTAAATGCTATACTAAATGAAATAGAGAAAGCAGGGGGCGTACCAAACTACTACGGATACCAGAGGTTCGGCACCATTCGGCCGATAACGCATCTAATAGGTAAGCGCATTCTTCTCGGCGACTTTAAAGGCGCGGTTGAAACCCTATTGACTAAGATATTTCCCCACGAGTCGGAGAAGGCTAAGGAGGCTAGGAGGTATCTAGCCGAGACTTGGGATGTGAGAGGAGCGTTAGAGCTCTTCCCTCGATCCCTTCACCATGAGCGAATGATCCTCTATTACCTTAGCAAGCACCCAGGCGACTACGTAGGCGCTATCAGAACCCTTCCAATCGAGGTGCGCAGGCTCTTCATCGGAGCATATCAAGCGTACCTCTTTAACAAGGTGCTTAGCAAGCGCATCCTCGAAGGTATGTCCATCGTCTACGCCGTTCCGGGAGATTTAGTTGCTTTAGGTGATCCCTTTAAGGGGGAAATAAGGGGACTCGTTAGGGCAACTGACTCTAATCGGGATAAGCTTAATCAACTGATAAGGGAGGGGAATGCCTACCTAGTCTTAAACGTCTTTGGCTACGGTACATCGCTCTGCTATGGTAGGCCTGGAGAGATTGAACGTGAGGTATTGCGCGAAGAGGGGATTTCGCTCGACGCCTTTAAGCTAAGGCAACTGCGCGAAGCTTCATCGCATGGCACCTTTAGGCCTGCGTCGTTTAAACCGCGTGACCTATCGTTTAAGCTCGCCAACGAGAACTCTATCCAGATAAGCTTCACACTCGGTAAGGGGATGTATGCTACGGTATTCCTCAGGGAACTTATGAAACCTGAGGACGTCGTAGCGGCTGGTTTTTAACCCCCTAAATCTAACCTTCCTGACTAAGTTAGGATGGGAGGTATGCGGCCTGCTGTGTTCTCAGAGAATGACCTCGCGAGGTTCGTAAAGGAGATAAAGCAAGCTAGGCTAGCTAGGCACAGGCGAATGATAGTACTTGTCGGCGAGAACGATGGTAACTTAGTGATGGGAGCCTTGGAGCTCCTAAACGCGTTCTACAGCCGCTTCACCGACGTTAAGGGGACTGTTCTCTACGTATACCACGCGTTCTACGACGATGGCGTTGCGAGGAAGGAGATGTTCGAGCG
>CAZAZN010000088.1:0-4549 GCA_964489665.1 uncultured Thermofilaceae archaeon | reverse complement strand
GTATAACATATTAAAGCATTTAGTTAAGCTAGCCTTTAAATCCAAGGATCCGGGGAAGATTAACGAATTCTACGAGTACGACTGTAGCGATGAGAGGGGACAATTTATCCAAGGCTTCTCGTCCTCGCCTATCATCGAGCTATTAGCTAGGGGCTTATTAGGCATAGAGGCGAATTATTCAAAGCGGCTAGTTAAGTTTAAACCATGGCTCCCCAAGGAGATCCCGTGGATCGCGGGTGAGAACCTTAGAGTAGGTGGCGTTAACGTACTGGATTTCAAATTCGAAAGGGTAGACTACGGCTACCGGTACTGGGTTAAGCTTAGGAGGAGCGTAGAGTCTCTTAAGGTAGAGATAGCGCCTAGAGGGTTAAAGAGATCCGTGAAATTCACCCTTTCTAAGGGGGAAGAGGCTGAAGGATTAATAAGCTGTAGTTAGGACTCCATGTATTTCAGCTGAATTTCTAAGGGTAACGAGCGCCATAGCAGTAACTGCTTCCTCAAGTCATCTATGAAGAAGAAATTGGATTTGATCCACGGTTCGCGAGGCCCTGAGATCTTCTTTAGTTTTACGACGATAATCATTTCCTTCTTCTCTACCATTACGGGCTTTATCGTAACGTGCTGTTGGATCTTAGCCTCAAAGGGTGCTAAGTTTACCTTAAGGTTAAGGGAGGGCGTTTGCGGATCATAGCTTACTTGTGTTACTATGAAGGCCCTTTTCTCTCTGCCGACGGCCCTGTAGTACTCCCTCAAATACGACATTATTCCCTTGATCTCCCTCTTGCTAGGTATCCTAACCATTAATGGTATTTCCCAGGTATCTCCCACTGGTTTTGTCGGTAGCTCCCATCTCCTCCTCAAGGAAGGCGTAACTAGCTTACTGGCTTCCAGCGCCGAGTACGTTGCCGCTATTAGCAGTACTAATGTGATGATGCTCATCGGATAAATTACAGCGATAGAAGCAAAGTTGAACTCAAAATCTGGTGGTAGGAGCCCTATACTTATGAAGGCGTTATTTAGTAGGAATCCTAGGAAGTAGCCTGCCACTATACCTATTAGAGAGTAAGATAACGCCTCCGCGAACGTGAGGAAGGTGATGTCTAAGGGGGAGAAGCCTAAGGCGCTTAAGACCTCGATCTCCCTTCTCCTATCTCTAACGTTTGCGATGAAAGTTAACGCAACGTTAAGAGATCCTATTACGAGGATTATGAACACGCTCTCCATGCCTAGCGCTTTATAGGTCATTACCGAGGAAATCTGCCAGGTTCTCCCCTTGTAAGACGCAAAGACGTTTAGGTTCGATATCAGGGTTAATTCTCGCGCTATATCTAGGAGAGTTTTGAGTGGTACGTCGAGCTTCGGCACCAGCGCTATCGAGCTAACGTATCCACCTATCTCTAAGACGTCCTTGAACGGTAGTATGAGGATCCTATCCCACGAGAGGGAGGGCGGGAGCATAGCGGCTTGTGTAGCTATGGAAACTCCCCTACCAAGCTCCTGCACGTATAGAGGGTCTATAGGGGTAGGAGGCCTGCCGTCCGGATCTACGTACTTAGCTAATATATCGCTGCTTAACACCGCGGCCACGCTATACCTCCTACCGTAGATTACTACGGTATCCCCAGGCTTAGCTCCTAGCCTCTTCGCAACTTCTTCAGGCAGTAGGACCCAGTTCTTAGCGAGTCTCCTCCCTCCTTCACTGGTTGCCAGCAGGCTTAAAGCCTCTCTCTCGGATAACCCCAGTATCGCGGTTACCTCTGTCTCCTTCCCGCTGCTAACGTCTAGGATTCTGATGTACACCCCCTTTGGGTACTTACTCTGCGGGTAGTACCAGGCTCTAGGACACACAACGAATTCTTCGCCCGCTAGTTCCCTCACGATTTCTAACGTAACGTCGTCGAGTAAGTCCTTCGGGGGTGCGCCTATACCGCTCTTAATCATTAAACCGGTGTAGGGGCTCGCAATTTTCTTCTCGACAATAGTAGTAGTATACGTGTAAGATAGTGAAGATAATGCTATTAAGGCCGATGCCATGACAATTATACTAGCCATGGTTAAAATCGTTCTTAGCGGCCTTTTTCTCATGTACTCCAGGGAGTAGGAGAAGGAGATTGCAACCTCGGAAAACCTGTCTATCTCTATTACGTGCAAGCCTAGGAGTCGCCTGCTAAACTCCTTCCTAATTCTCTCAGCTCGAGACGTTGAGAAGAGAACTAGGATCACGAATAAGGTTAGCAGTATGCATCCCAGCATACTCATGCTAGCGTTACTCATTATCGCCAGTACGGGATGCACGCTGTATAAGGAGGCTAAGAGGGTGGAGGCTATCGCTAAGAGCGCTACTATACGCTTATAGCTTTCAGCCCTTACCGTCAACCGCTCGATGAAATACGCAGAGAGCAGGACTGTAGAAAATAGGAAGAGCCCTGTAAACGCTGTATCGTCAATTAGCATCATCGTATTAATGTAAGCCTTGTACGACCACGCCAAGCTTAGTAGGGCAGTTCTCGCCGCCTTACTATACCTTCTCTTCTTGACGGCTCTTAGGCTCTCGTTTAGGTACTTCTCCGCGTTCAGGAGGAATTTCTCAACGCAAGCGTTTTTAACGAACTTTTTCGAGAGCTTATGATAACGGTTCTTAGTTAACCTGTATAAATCAGCAGCTAATCTAATAAAGGTAAAGTTTATCCTAAAATCTTTATTAACTAGGAAGCCCTCTCCCTCTGGAGACTCCTTGTTCGAGTTCGTAAATACGAGCACGGGTCTTGAGGATAAGGGTACCGCTACGCCCCCCTCCCTTATAGTTACGGCTACTCTAGAGCCTGGAAATGCGAACACCATGGCTAGCGGCTCCATTCCGTTGTGATAAATGCCGTAGGCGAAGGGCTCGTTTTTCCCATAAAATTCGTAGACCTCAACCTTACTACCGATGCCCTTAATCATCTGGAATGGGAGATGGGGGTCCTGAATTACAAATTTACCCAGTATCGGCGGGTCCATGATGAAAGGTATCGTTATGCTGTAGCACCTAAATGCGACGACGCTTACGTTTACGGGGTGGGAAATTATGTAATACGTCGTGGGTATGGCTTTCTCGCCGTAAATCCCCATGTCTGGCGCGTAGAGTATCCGTCCATCGTCGCTTAGCAGCCATGCTTCGACCTTCCATAAGCGCTTAATGAGCCCCTCAGTTAATCCCCTGTAGTGGCCGCCTACGGCACCGGCTATTAGGGATGCGGCGATCAGAGGTGAGGGAACTATGCCGTGTACCTCGAATATGCCGTTTTCATCAGTTAGCGTTACTATCTTGGCGAAGGGGAACTCATTGCCTAGTACGTAAACCCTAACTATTGCGTTCGGAAGTGGCGAGTACCAGCCTTTCTCAGGGTCGAATCTTAGAGCTTTACCTTTTATCGTTACGAAGCCGACAAACTTCCTAGTCCCTACGGGGATGAAGAAAGATCTCCTAGGTCTAATCTCCTCCCATGAAAGCCCGAGGTCGGGATTATTCGCTATGTAAAGGGCGATGTAGGAGGCTACGCTCAAGCTTAATTTGATATTCTCTTCGTTAGCGGTGACGTCTTCGTAATCGTCTAAGGGGGATCCCCTCCACAGCTTAGGCGACGTTGCAACAATGCTGATTGCAGCGGGGCCTGCTGCAACGACAACTTCGCTTTCAAGCAGATACGGGTACTCCTCTAGGCCCCAGAACATCTTATCCTCTAGCCTCAGGTACACGTACTTGTCCGCCTCAATCCCCCTCCTCTCTTTCAAGTAATCGTTTAGCTGTTCTAGTATTTCATTTTTAATAATGCTCACTAGTGGTTGAAGTTTTACAGTTATACCTTCAGCCGTGGTTATCGCAAAGTAACTACCGTACAGCAGGGATAAACCGTTAGCGTCGGCTGAAAACGGGCCTAAGTTTATAAATACTTGGGGTTTAATTTTCCCATTAACAACATCAGGAGTAAAGAAATACTTCTCAACGAACTCCCTAACGCCCTGGAGCGCCTGCCAGTGACCTGAGAGGAAGGCTATCCATACGTTCCTCTTCGGCGGATTATGGCTTAGGAACTTAGCTATTTCGAGTAAGAGCGCAATGCTTAGGGCTTCATTAGCGCCGTAGGCTTCTCGTGGAGCTACGGACCAAGTATCTACATGCGTTGCTAGTACCACTAGCTCGTCGTTTACCTCCGTCCCGTTAAACATAACTATTATGTTGTATGCTTTAACTCTCCTCCAGCTCATGTTAATTGTTATTTCAGCCTTAAGCCCCCGCTTAGCAGCGCTTAGTACTAGGTCCCTGTACTTCCTCGAAACGTATAGCCTCGGGAAGTAAACGGGAGTGTCTACGAACTTCCTTAAGCATTCGAGGTAGTTAGTTGATTCAGGGGCTAGGAATAGGGCCGCGCTAGCCCCCAGCGTTAACGCGTTCAACCAATTGTCTCCGGAGTTAAATTCAAGCACTACTATAGAGTTTCTAACATCCTTGCCGTCAAAAGCTTCGATGCTTCCATCTTTTACGTATATGAGCCTGCCCCTTAGTCCC
>CAZAZN010000087.1:0-4669 GCA_964489665.1 uncultured Thermofilaceae archaeon | reverse complement strand
GCCCTCCGAGGACTCCATGACCGATACAACTAGCTTCCGCCTACGGTTATATGTCGCCTGGTTCTCTAGGAAGTAGACCGCAGCCCCCCTCGGCAGCTTAAGCTCCCCGCCCTCCACCGGTATAACGATGTTCGTCCCGATGAGCGTAGACCTTAGGTGAGCGTAGGCGTTCCCCGGGTGCCTCCACCCGTATATCGGCACCAGCTCCCAGAGCCTGCGCTCAAACTCCTCGATGGCGTCGGGAGGGAGCACCACGAGCGCCCCCGTAGACCCCTGAGCAGTGACCGCTAGGAAGCCCTCCCTAACGCCCTCGGCGAGCTCCCTAAGCCTACCGGTTACGTCGAACAGCTTATTCGGCCCGTAGGTGAGGAACTCCACCTCAGCTACCCTAACCACCCTCACCTTACCACCATCACGGAAACCCTCCTCTCCCCAGGCTCCTTGTTAAGATCCAGCAGCGCAACCTGCTGAAACGAGCCGAGCGCCAGCCTACCGCCCTTAACCGGCAGCACGAGGGCCTTTGGAAAGAGGGCGTTCTTAACGTACGGTCCTCCAGGCAGCTTCTCCAGCAGCTCGCCTAGGTCGGCTATCAGGTTAGCCTCGTACTCTATCGTAATCAGCGAGGTTAACGGGTCCTCAACCCAAGCTAGCAGCAGCCCCTCGCCCACCTCCCTAGCAATCCTTCTCAACTCCTCCGTAACGTCGTAGGCGCCCCTACCCCTAGTCCTAACGACGAAGCACTTCGACATGGCATCACAGCACCATCTAAGGGGGTATTTGTCGGTAAGCCCCGTAACCCGGATCTAAACAGGAGGTAGAGGGTCGGGGCGAATACTATCATTTTAATAATTAATGTTAGAGTGCAGGCGTAGCTGGTGGCCGAGAACTAAGCGAGTCTAGATCGGGTGGATTAGCGCTTGATCGTGGGAGCTAGCTTGGAGTTACGTGAGCCGAGATTACCTTAGAGACTATCTCAACCGCTTCCTCCCATCGCTCCCTCCAGGCCGAGGGCTCTACTTTAAACGACCTTGGCCCCCTCCTAGTTAGGAAGCCTCCCTTAGTTAACGCGGAAAGTATCTCGGCCGTGAGCCCTTCAGGCTCTGGAACCGTCAACCCTCTTCCCCTTAGAACCTTTCTCAACCTTCTTAACGACTCTTCCTAGCTGGACGTTCTTCGCCCTCTCGGCCCTCAGCTTAGCTGCGCCTATGAGCTCTTGGGCCGGCGCCCTGTAGTCAACGACCTTGGCTGGCTTCGGCTTCGTCGACGCTAGGAGCAGGGCAGCGCTCCACTCTATATCGCTAAGCAGGTCCCTGCCGAGGAGCTCGCGGAGCATCCTAGCCCCCTCCTCCTTATCCCTGAGCAGGGTTAGCGGCTCTATCAGCGGAAGCGGATAGACAAGCTCAGCCAGCGGCGCCTCGACCACAAGCGCGCTAATCTCGTCCTCTACAGGCCTCACGTCCTCAGCTAAGGCTATTAACAGAAGCTTTTTTTCAGAAGCGTACTTCTTTAGCTGGCTCGTGCAGTGCTTTATGCTATTCTTCACGGACTTTACCTCGCCGTAGAGCACTAGGCTCGGCGCGCTCACCGGCAGCCCTCTCCTATAGAGCCTTATCTCGAGGTCTGGCCCAGCCCCCCTCCTACGCCTTATCCTAGCCGAGTAGACCTTATTGCCGGTTCTCACGTACATGACGTCCTGTTCAAGGACCTCGGCGATAAACTCCTCGACGACGCGCCCCCTCTTCGTGGCCTCGGCGGGGCACTCGCCAAGCCCGCAGAGCCCCCTCCTAAAGAAGTTAAAGCAGGTCTTAATGAAGAGCCCCTTACCCATGCTCCCCTTAACGTCTAGGAGGTTCGCGCCCCAGTCGCTCAGCAACTTAACGAGCGAGTCCCCGCACTTCCTGATGGCGGACCTGCATGCATCCTCGTAGGCGTAGAGGACCGCTAGCACGGAGAGAGCTAGCTCCCCTCCCTTCTTAGGTTCCTTAAGCTTACCCAAGCTCTTAATCTCGCGTATCCTCCTTAACCTCTCGTCTCTCTCCTGGAGGAGCCTGTAGGTATCCGTGTGGAGCAGGAAGATCGTGGCAACCCCCCGCAGCCCGTACTCCGTGCGGTGTGGGCTCTCTGAGAGTAGCTCGATTAGATTAGCTATCCTCCCAGCAGCTTTCCTCTCCTCGTTCTCGCCCTCGAACTGCGACATGAAAGCCTCGACGTTATCGAGTATAACTACGACGTTGTAGCCCTTGTCGACTAAGTCGAGTGCCTCCTCCCTAATCTCCGCGAGGGTCCTAAGGCGCTTAAGCTCCCGGTACAGCACCTTAACGTCCTTACCCTCGAGCGCGTGCTTCAGGAAGAACCCGTACTGGGTCTTCCCCGTCCCGAACTCGCCTACTACGGCGTAAGCCCCCGCGTAGAACTCATCTTTCAACCTCTTCTTCGTGGTAAATACGAACTCCTCTACGTCGTCGTAATCTAGCAGAATCCCCCTAAGCGCGTAATGCGGCGCGTCTACGGGGCTACCGTTAGAGAAGGCCTTGTAAACCTTCTCTAGCAAATCCCCAGCTATCCCGCGCGCCTTAGCCTCCAGCCTATCCAGGTAGGACGTAGACAATAGCATTCCCTGGTATGACGACCTTCCTCCTCACGGCGCCGCTGGAATCGGGCCACTCTTCTAGGAACACTTCGGGAACGCCCTCCTTAACGTCGTCCCAGTCCTCTACCCTCACTCCCTCTAGCCTAGCGCGCCTGACCCTAACCCCAAGCTTACTCTCACTAGCTCGAGCACGAGGCGCCTAGCGTTATCGAACGCCCCCTCAAGCCTCCTGAACTTAACAGCCCCCTTAGATAGGACGTACTCGTAGAGCCTATCCTTAGGGCTCTCAACCACCACCGGCAGGGGCCTAGACTGCAGGACCCCCGCCGCCTTAAGCAGGTTTAGCAGCGTCTTAGCCGACGTAGCGCTAGCCTTAACGCCGACCCTAGACAGCGCGTAGGCGAAGGTCTAGGCGTTAACCGGCATCCTCTCATCCCACAGCAGCTCCAGCGCCTTACGGGCGCCTAGGTCGTCGAGGATCCTCTTAGCCAGCCTAGCCTTAAACTCCTCAAAGCTCAAACCCTCCTCAAAGCCCTCGAGCAGGACGCCCGCGGCTTTAGCGTACTCCCTAGCCGTCCTAGCCGAGACCTCGCCGAATCCCTTCTCCCAGCGACGTAGTACTGGTAAAGGCGCCTCAAGCTAACCCTCATAGAAGGGACGCGGGCCTTAGCCTCGCTCATCAGGTATACTATATGAACGTTTTTAAATAAAATTTAACGCGGGCGAGGGCTCAGGTACTAATTTATGCCGCTTTAACGGTAGCTAGCTCGTGCATAGGTTCAGCTTCGACTTCGGGGATAGGTTCATCGAGTACGCTGGCTTTAAGCTCGCCTTCAGGGTCTACACGCTATACAACGTGTACGGTCCTCTAATCGGGGATGCTAGGGAGGAGGGCGGAGGGGCCGTAGTCGAGGCTTCGGAGTTTTTCTGGGCGGGTAGGCGGAGGAGGGATAGGGGGCGGTTTAGGGCAGCGCTCTCGCGCACGCGTGACGGAGTGAGGGTGGAGGTCGAGGCCGAGCACTGGGAGCCAATCAAGGCGGTTGGGGTGCTGCTTAAGGGCCTTGAGCCGGGGGAGGTGCTGGACTCGGACTGGAGCTTTAGGAAGCCTGGCGAGGTGGAGGTCTACTCCTACCCCTGGCCCTGGCTTAGCTCGAGCAGGTACTTACCAGCTCCCCTCTACCTCATAAGGCACGGGGACGGCAGCTACACCTACGCGCTTAGTGAGGACGTGGAGGTTAGGCCTAAGCGGTTCAGGGTAGCTAGGGAGGAGGATGGCCTTAGCCTGCTGCTAGTCCACGAGGAGGACGCTAGGAGGATGGGGAGGAGCATCAAGGCGTCAGCCTGGAGGATAGGCAGGACTAGGCGGCCGGAGAAGGTGGTCGAGGCTAGGATGAGGGCGATGGAGGAGGCTTGGGGGCTAAGGCCCTGGGAGGAGAGGGAGGACGTGCCGGAGTGGGCTAGGAAGGTCTGCCTAGTCCTAAACGTACACTTTAAGCACTGGACGGGGTACGTGTTCAACACCTACAGCTCAGCGTTAGAGGCCATAAGGTGGGTGTGCGAGAGGATCCCCGGGAGGCACGTCCTAGCCTTCCTGGCGGGCTGGGACGGCCGGTACTACTACGACTACCCGAGCCTAGAGCCCGACCCCGAGCTTGGAGGGAGAGAGGGCTTCAGGAGGCTCGTCGAGGGCTCTCACGAGCTAGGCGTACACGTAGTGCCCATGACCTGCCCCGTAGCCGTAGGCTTCACGCACGTTAAGGAGCTGAGCTTCGAGGACGCGGTATTCGTCGACAAGTACGGGAACAGGCTCTACCAGAACTGGGTCGACTGGGACGAGGACGGCGAGCGCGACAACATATGGTACCCAGTGAACCCCGGCCACCCGAGGGTTAGGGAGTACCTCCTGAAGAGGATAAGGAGGCTAGTGGGCGAGTACGGCGTAGACGGGGTATTCTTCGACATATGCTTCTTCTACGAGAACGACCCCCGCTACAGCGCCTACGAGGGCCTAAGGGAGGTCGTGAAGAGGCTCCACGAGGAGTACCCCGGCAGGCTGCTAATAATGGGCGAGGCCTGGTA
>CAZAZN010000086.1:0-5190 GCA_964489665.1 uncultured Thermofilaceae archaeon | reverse complement strand
GCCCTGTACTGCCCCACGCGATAGAATATTCGATAGAGAATAAAAGCCGAACTAGCCCGAAGGGTTTATAAGCGCTCCCAAACCCTCACGCCTGAACCGTAGGGGTGAAACCGGCTTGGTGCGCTTCAAGCAGGTCGCGGATATTGTAAAAATTATGAGAAACATAGAGCAAGTCCGAAACATAGGAACACTTGCGCATGTTGATCATGGTAAGACTACTACTACTGACTCGCTGCTTATGGGGGCTGGGCTGCTTAGCCCTAAGACGGCTGGGCGGGCGCTTGCGCTGGACTACGTTGAGATTGAGCAGCTTAGGCAGATGACGGTTAAGGCAGCTAACATCTCGCTGTACCACGAGTGGAGGGGTAAGCCGTACGTGATTAACCTGGTTGATACGCCGGGGCACGTGGACTTTACGGGGCACGTTACTAGGAGCCTTAGGCTGATGGATGGCGCGATAGTGGTGATCGACGCGGTTGAGGGGGTTATGACGCAGACTGAGACGGTGGTTAGGCAGGCGCTTAACGAGCTCGTCCGACCCCTCCTGTACATTAACAAGGTTGATAGGCTGATTAGGGAGCTTAGGCTGAGCCCGCGGGAGATTCAGCAGAGGTTCATCGAGATAGTGAAGGAGTTTAACGGGCTGATAGAGCTGTACGGGGAGCCGCCGTTTAAGGACAAGTGGAAGGTGGACTTTAAGCGGGGCCAGGTGGCGTTCGGGAGCGCGCTGCACAAGTGGGGCCTTACGGTGCCGATGGCTGTTGAGAAGGGGGTGAAGTTCGACTACATCATCGACGCCTACCAGAGGGGGTACTACGAGGAGCTCGCTAAGGAGTTCCCGCTGTACGTGGCGCTACTGGACATGGTGGTGGAGCACATCCCGAACCCAAGGGAGGCTCAGAGGTACAGGGTTCCGAGGCTGTGGCACGGGGACCTGGACAGCGAGATAGGCAGGGCGATGCTGGAGTGCGACCCGGACGGCCCGACTGTGGTGGCGGTCAGCAAGATCAACATCGACCCGCACGCCGGCTATGTGGCTACCGGCAGGGTGTTCAGCGGGACGATAGCGGAGGGGCAGGAGGTGTGGCTCGTCAACGCTAAGGCTAAGCAGAGGGTGCTGCAGGTGGGCCTCTACATGGGGCCGTACAGAGAGAAGACGGAGGCGATATCCGCCGGTAACATAGTGGCGATGCTGGGGCTCGACAAGGCCCGAGCGGGGGAGACCGTGGTCGACGCCAGGTACAGCGACTCGATGGTGCCGTTCGAGAGGATGGCGTACGTGAGCGAGCCCGTCGTGACGATAGCCATCGAGCCTAAGAGGAGCAGCGACCTGCCGAAGCTGGTGGAAGCGCTCAGGCAGCTAGCCGTGGAGGACCCAACCCTCAAGGTGTACATTAACCAGGAGACCGGCGAGTACCTGTTGAGCGGCGTCGGCACGCTCCACCTCGAGATAACCCTGTGGGAGCTTAAGCAGAGGACTGGGCTGGACGTGGTGACCTCGCCGCCCGTCGTCAGGTACAGGGAGACCGTTAGGAAGAGGGGCGAGACGTTCGAGGGCAAGTCGCCGAACAAGCACAACAAGCTGTACATCTACGTTGAGCCGCTCGACGAGGACACGATGAAGCTGCTCCAGGAGGGCAAGGTGTACGCCGACCAGGACTGGAGGGAGAGGGCTAAGATACTGAGGGAGTACGCGGGCTGGGATAGCGACGAGGCGAGGAACATCTGGGACATCGACGAGCAGTTCAACATCATAGTCAATATGACGACGGGCGTCCAGCACCTCAGGGAGGTTAAGGACACGATAATACAGGGCTTTAGGTGGGCTACCAGCGCCGGCCCACTAGCCCAGGAGCCGATAAGGGGCGTTAAGGTCGTGCTAACCGAGGCCATACTACACGAGGACCCAGCCCACAGGGGCCCAGCCCAGATAATGCCAGCCGCCAAGAACGCGATAATGGCCAGCTTCCTAACCGGCCAGCCAACCCTCCTAGAGCCCATACTCAAGATAGACGTCAAGGTCCCGCAGGAGTGGCTCAGCGGAGTCCTCAACGTCATAACCAGGCATAGGGGCAGGATAGTCGGCATGGAGCAGCACGGCCTCATAATGAGGGTGTTCGGGGAAATTCCTGTAAGCGAATCGTTTAACCTTGCCGACGAGATGAGAACCGCTACGCAAGGAAGAGCGTTCTGGGCGTATCAGTTTAGTCATTGGGCACCTGTTCCGCAAAATCTACTTGAGAGCTTGGTGATGGAGATCAGGAAGAGGAAGGGGCTGCCGCCTAGGATCCCGAAGCCCGAGGATTACTGCCCGAAGTTCTAGCCCTATTTTACCCCGCGATCCCTAGGGGGTGGTTGGGTTAGCTGTTAGCAGGTTCGTCGGCGAGATCTCGAAGCTGGTGGACGAGTTCGGCTGGATTAAGCCTAAGAGGGTGAGGCTACCCCGCCTCGTCCCCCTCGTTCCGCTGGAGAGGGAGTGGGGGGTCCTGCTCGAGGAGCTGGGCGTTGAGGCCTGCCTAGTCGAGTTCTACGAGGTTAGGGGGCTGGGCCGCGACGTCCGCGAGCAGCTGGGGTTTAGGGGGCTGGTGGCGCTGTCGGCCGTTATGCCCGACGAGCTGCTCCTAGATCCCTCGACATTTAGCGAGTTCGTCGACGCCGCTAAGAGGGGGTTTGGCGCGGTCGTGAGCTGGGATATGCCGGTGGAGGTGGACATCCCCCTCGAGGAGAGCTGGCGTAACCTCGTCGTGTGCCTTAGGAGGACCTTGGAGCTCGCCGCTAGGCTCGACGTGCCCGTGATACCCCTTTCTAAGGGGGTTTGCGAGGAGCAGGTTAGGGCTTACCTAGGGGCGCTGGAGAGGCTGGGGTTTAGGGTCGCCGCGCTGCACGCGTCAAAGTACGCTTGGCGGCTCTTCGAGGAGGGGCTTGCGCGTAGGCTGCTCGACCTGCACCTTAGGGAGATGTTGGAGCGGTTCGAGCAGGTGCTGGTCATCGGGGTGCTTAGCCCCGATAGGCTCAGGTACGTTATGGAGCGGTACGATAGCCCTAGGGTCAGCTACTCGGGGATTAGCGGCTGCTGGACGCTAGGGAGGGGTACGCCTACGCTAGGTGGTCTAGGGTTGACCTTAAGCGCAAGTCCTAGTGATAAGGTCGGGGCGGGGAGTTGAGGTGCTCGAGTACCCTTGGAAAGTTAGGGAGATAGCGTCCCACAACCTGGACTACGTGCTTAACGTCGTTAGGGGGCTAGGAGGGAGAGGGGCGAGCTGTACGACCTCGCGCTAGCTGGTAGGACGCTGGTGGTCTCGGACGTCCACCTAGGGGTTCCGGAGTCTATGAGGGAGGAGTTCCTTAGGGCCCTTAGAGCCGAGGACCCAGAGAACGTGATATTCCTCGGGGATACGTTCGACCTCGTTAGGGGCTACGAGCTGGTAGTTGACGTGGTAAACCTCTTCGGGGAGCCGGCCTGGGTCTCGCCGAGGATCCTAGTGGTGCGGGGGGATGCCGACCAGCAGTTCTCTAAGGTGCTAGAGGTGATGGACGACGGGCTGCTGTACATGAGCTCGAGCCGCATCCTTCCGCGGCCTAGGCGGCCCACCAACTACCACCTCCTAGCCTTCTACAAGTTCTACAGGTTCGCGCTCGACGACGCCGTCGTGATGCTCCCCAGCGGGGAGACAGCCTATATGCTACACGGGCACAGGCTTGGTAGGGGGGTCGAGGCCGTCTTATCGGAGGCGAGGAAGCTACGTTAACAGAGATCCTGTCTTAGTTAAGATAATAGTGGATTTGATCAAAAGTATTAAAGGTAGCTATTCAATACCTCCGCCTTCTAAGGAAGGGCTTGAGGTTGTTATGGATTATACGACTGCAAGGCTTTTAATCTCAGCTGGATTGCCCATTGGACGGAAAGTTTTAACCAATCCTAACCTTCATCCAGCTATTTTTAAAGATAAGGACCTAGCTAAGTACTACGTGTTAGTAACATTTCTGGAAGAGGGGTCATCGTACTTATCGCTATCAAGACACGGCACTCTTACTCTGGGGTTATCCATGGGAAGGAACGTGGACGTTACTGAAATCCTGCCTAGCTATATACGTGAAGAGCTTGTAAGAAGGTATAGAGGCAAGTCATTATCGATCTCAGAACTTCCCCATCCGCTGCTGTGCGAGATCTTTACTAATCCTATGCTAGCCCCCAATGCTTTAATACAAGATTACGTCTTAGTTAGGAGTTTTCTCAAGAAATTTGACGAAAGGCTTAGCATAGGCGACATCAACTGCTCGTACATACATGTGAGCAAGAAGGGTAGAGTGACTGTTAGCTACCGCTTTAACATAAAGTCTGAGGAAAGCGTAAGGGCGTTCTACGAAATTTTCATAAGAGACGCGAACACTGGCGCCTGGAAGGAGGAGAAGCTAAAGGCCCAGCTCTCCCTCCTCGAAGAGTATTCGGGTAGGAGAATTTCTAGGGAGCAGTGGTTAGCTATTAAGGAGGAAATGAATAAGTGGCAGAGAATTCCCCTAGAATGGATCGTGGAGAAGGCTCGCAGGCTATTACCCGAGATAACGTGGTTAGATGATCCCTCATGCCTAAGGAGGTTAATATGAAAAGAGCGAAATTGGACGTTGACTCTCTTAGCGATGACGAGCTTAGGGAGGTTATTAGCGATGCTCTTAGGCGTTATGGCGGCGATTGTATGCCTTTGAGGGAGTTCGTGGATTTCTTGAGGCGTGAGTACGGGCTCTCGAGGGAGGAGGCGAGTAGGCTGTGGTTTAGGGCGGTTAAGCGGAAGGTGGCCTCGGTGGGTATAGCTCTGGTCGAGGGCGTTGGCCTGTGCACGGTGATTAGGCTGGCGGAGGAGGAGCCGGTCGACGTCATCTACTAGGCGGGCTTTAACGGGGGCCTGTGGGCTGGCCTCTCGCTCCCGGCCTTGCCTAGCTCTTAGCGGGCTAGGCTTTAAAGCTCCGTTTCCCTGGAGGGGTTTAGGTGCTTTATGGCGGTGAGGGTTTACGTTGAGGTTTACGGCTGTTGGCTGAATAAGGGGGAGGCGGAGGCGTTTAAGAGCGAGGTGGTTAGGCGCGGGGGCGTCTTAGTGGATAGCCCCTCAGAGGCGGACGTGGTAGTCGTGTTCACCTGCGCTGTTAGGGGGGAGACGGAGGCCCACATGCTTACGCGGATTGTGAGGCTTAGCG
>CAZAZN010000085.1:0-5312 GCA_964489665.1 uncultured Thermofilaceae archaeon | reverse complement strand
GTAGGGGAGGGGGCTGGGGACCAGCGTAGGTAGCCATTACGATAAGAGCTATATAACCCTATAATCGTGGAAATCGCTACGCTTCTCAGCGTCGTTAGCTATCACCGGAAAAGGACCTTATAGCGAAGGCTAAATAGCTTTTTAGTCTAAATCCTCGAAGAAAGGCGTTTGTTAGGCGGTTAACGCATAAGGAGAAGTGGGGCGTAGAGTGGCCTCCTAGTCCTATCCTCTTCCCCGGTTAGCACGCTGCAGTAGACTACTGGGTTGTTGTCGTGGAACCCGTAGAAGCCCCTGTGGAGCGGGCATTTAAGGCACGTCTTAAAGGAGATGTGGTGCCTCTTAATCGGGCAGGCTACTAAGATCTCCGTCTTTAGGGGCTTAGCTGGGCTTAGGTCGCACGTGATCTTAACGTGAGGCCAGGAGCCCTTAAGCCCCCTAAAGTGGGGGCATGACATACACTTAGATACCTTAACCTCCCCGTTCAGGGGGCAGGACGTTACCAGCACGCATACACGGGTTGCTCCAGCCATTATGTTACCCTGCAGGGGGGCGGGTAAGCTTAGCATAACTCCTTTGTCAGCTAGATGTCAGCTGGAGAAGGGCTTGGCAACTAAACTCCTAGAGCCGTGTAAGCTAGCCGCTACCTTAACTAGCCGTCTAGATCGTTTACACTAGAAGTCGATGAAAGGAGAAAAATATACCGTTAAAGCTCCCCGGCTAGCCACCTCACGGCCTGAGCCCAGAACTTCGAGTAGTACTCCCAGCCGGTGAACTCGAACGTGCCCCAGTGAGGGGCGCAGTCAGTCGTGAACGCCATCGTCCTACCTTTCCCGTAGCTCCAGAGCGCCAGTATTGGGTCGCCCTGGTACTCCAGCAGCAGCTCAGCCCCCTCCTTGAGCACGGTCTTATTGTAGCCGAGGAATACTGGCCACTCCGCCGGTATATCCCTTAGTATCGGGTGGTCGGGCTTAACGACTCTCGGCCTAAAGCCCTCTGGAACCCTCCACCCTGTCGTCGAACACCATCATCTTAACGGGCAGTATCTCCTCGATCGGCGTGCCCCTGTAGTTGGCCCTACCCTGTAGCCCCTGGAATGACATGTAGCCGCCTATCATGGCGAAGCCTCCGCCCTCCTCCACGAACTTCTTAATCAGCTTCAGCCTGTTAGGCCTAGGCTTGCACTTAACGACGACGTCGGGGTGTAGCAGCAGGCTATTACTGCCGACGTCGCTTAGCATTATCACGTCGTACCTCTTAAGCTCATCAAGGCTCTCAGGGAAGTCCCTAGGCACCCTGTCGGTGGGTAGGACCTCGACCTCTATACCCTCCTTCTCTAAGGCCTCTTTGATGTAGAACGTCTTATCCTCGAGCCTAGCCATGTGCATGACGTCGTAACCCTTGATCACCTCTAGGTAGAAGGCCGCGTACTCCCCAGCAAAAAGGACCCGAGTCGTGATCCCCCGGATGGCAGAACGTTTTATCGACTAAAAATCGTAATCTCAAGCCTCATTCGGAGCGGCCTCCCATACTAGTTAAGTGTAAGATTGAGGAGCCAGCTCCTAGCCGTAGCAGTCGTAGCCCTAGCTATGCTAGCGCTCTCGCTCTTGCACAGCTAAGTGCGCGAGGAGGACAAGGAGACCAGCGAGGGGCCTAAGGCCCAGTATCGTGAGCCGTAACGTGTTAGGCAGAGTCTCCGGGGATGTAATAGCCGAGCGATTCAAGGCATTAAGCAGGTAGGCCGTCTGTTAGCGTGACGATCGGTAAGGCTTAATGGTGGAGGAAGTAGAGGTGGTCCTCCTTAGCCTGAAAAGGCCCTCCAATATTAAGGCCGCGCCAGCTACCACTATGACGACTGACCACCAAGCCTCGAGCCCAGCTAGCATGGCGGCGCCCGATAGAGCTAGGCAGGACCCGAGCACAGCGTAGGGCTTAGCCTTCCACCTAGTCCAAGGCCTCCTGTACCTAGTAGCAGCGTCCAGTAGAAGCACTAAGCCTAGCGAAACTAGGACGAGAGGGATTATCATCTCAGCGCTTACCAGCCCGAGGCTCCAAGCTAAGAGGATGATCCCTAGCGATGCTACGGCTAGCCCCGAGAAGACGTAGCTTAGCGGGTCGGGTATGCGGCCTATCCTCCTAAACCTTCCCCTTACCTCCTCTAGGCTCATAGCGGTGACCAGAGAAAAGTTAAAACAAAGTAGCTTACTCTTTCTCGAAGCCTGTGAGCGCTTTCCCCCTAGCCGCTAGCAGGCCCCAGACGACGAGGAAGGCGCCGAAGATTATCAGCATGGCAGGCCACCACTCTATCCCTAAGTACTGGATTACGCCCCAAGCGATCAGCATTACACCCGCTAGGACCAGCCAGCCCCAGCCCCTGCCCTTCTCCTTAGCCATGCCGAGCACCAAGGGGATACTTAGAATCCCATTATATACCTTTTAAAGAAATATAGATTGACAGCTCTTCTAAACCTGTTCCTCGATAAAGCGCCTTTAACAATCTTCCAGGGCCTGCCGTAGAACATCCTGTAGCACTCCCCCATGAGCCGCTGGACCTCCCGGGCCGAGAGGTACTCGGTCCTCATTACTGCGTGCGCTAGGTCGTATTTAGAGTAGTCGAACACCTCTATCAGCCCCTCCTTAAGCGCCTCCTCGTAAAGCAGCGTCCCAGGGAAGGGGGTGAGAGGGGTGAAAATGGCGAAGTCGGGGTCGAGCTTAACGGCGAACCTCGCCTTAGCTAGTATCCTCCTCTCGTCGTCGTAGCGCTCCCCTATGATGAACATGGCTTGGCTTATGACGTCGTGCTCCTTCAGGAGCTTAAACACCTTAACCGTCAGCTCGGGCGGTATCCTCTTGCCGTACCTCTCGAGCTCGTCCTCGAAGCAGCTCTCGACGCCGACAAGGGCCCAGAAGAAGCCTGCTTCCCTCATCCTAGGGAGCAGGTCCCTATCCCTCCAGAGGAGGTCGGCCCTCCCCTCAAAGCCCCAGTTAACGTTAAGCTCCCTCTCGAGGATGAGGTCGCATATCCTCTCCAGCCTCCCCCTATCCACGTTAAACGTGTCGTCCCCGAACCACACGATCCTCTTACCGTACTTCTCAGCTACCAGTTCCAGCTCGGCGACCACCCTCTCGGCGGAGTGAGCCCTCCAAACCCCCCTCCAGAAGACCCTTTCGCTGCAGAAGCTGCAGCTAAAGGGGCACCCCCTGCTGCTAACTAGCATCGTAGCGCTACCCCAAGCCACCGTCCTGTACCTCTCCATGGGCAGCAGGTCCCACGCAGGCATAGGGAGTGAGTCGAGGTCCCGTATTAGGGGCCTAGGGCCCGTTGTAACGACCTCCCCGCTCCTTCGGTAGGCGAGCCCTTTAACCCTGTTAACGCCCTCGCCGCGTTCTAGGGCCCTGACTAGCTCGTACAGCGTAACCTCGCCCTCCCCTAGAACTACGAAGTCGACCTCAGGGTACCTCCTCAAGCCCTCACGGTAGGTTAGGGTGAAGTGGGGGCCTCCGGCGACCGTAACTATACCTGGGTCGACCTCCTTAGCTATCCTCAAGACCCTAGCGACCTTATCGGCGTAGCAGGTGGGGCCTCCAGAACCCACGACGTCGGGCGAGTACCTCTCGATCTCACGGCCTAGCTCCCCCCAGTCGACCCCCTCAGCCGTGCAGTCCAGTACCCTCACGTCTACACCCCTCTCTCTAAGGTAGCCAGCTAGGTAGGCTAGCCCTATCGGCGGTAGCACGGTATCCGCTAGTAGCCACCACTTAGGCTTCGGGGGGTCGATTAGCAGTACTCTCATTCGAGGAAAAGGGCTAAGAACCTCTATAAAAGGGGCTTTAGCGTGGATCCCCGCGATGCCCAGGAGAGGGTCCTCGAGAGGCTTCTAGAGGGCTATGCTAGGACCGAGTACGGCAGTTCCCAGGGAGCGAGGGAGGGCTTAAGCGTAGAGGAGTACTGGCGTGCTTTCCCTGTAGTGAGGTACCGAGACCTTGAGCTGTACATCGAGAGGGTCTTAAGGGGAGAGTGGTGGGCGCTGCTCCCAGAGCCTCCGGAATGGTTCGGAGCTACCTCCGGTACTCGGGGAATCCCTAAGCTCATCCCAATAACCCCCTCCGATGTTAGGGATAGGCTACGGGTTATGGCGCGCGGCATGGAGGTCTTGAGCAGGAGCTTAGGGGTCAGGCCTAGGGGAGCTTGCCTGTGCGTCTACTTCCCGTCCCGCGTAGTCGAGGTTAGGGTTGGTGGTAGGACGATGCCCTGCGGCTACATCTCCGGGATCTACGCGGCGCTATTCGAGAGGATGGGCTTCCCCGTTAAGCCGCCAGTGAGGGAGATGGATGCAATTGGCGACGGGGTAAGCGCGGAAGACTGGAGGCGTAGGTTCGAGCTGGTCTACAAGCACCTTAGGGACGCTGAGGTCGGGTTCGCGATAGGCTCGGCTTACGCGCTGTACCTCCTCGGCAAGTATCTAGAGGGGAGGGGTTGCCCGCCTAGGGAGCTGTGGGACTTGGAGTTCATGCTGTGCGCCGGCGAGCCATATATCTCCGACTACTACTCAAAGGACTTGAGGAAGCTTTACGGCAGAGACGTAGTCGTAGTCGAAGCCTACGGCGCGACGGAGGGGATGTTCGCGATGCAGCTAGGCGAGGAGCCTTATCTAACCCCCTTCTACGACGTCTACTTCTTCGAGGTTAGGGTAGGTGGAAGGGTTAAGATGCTGTACGAGATGAGAGCTGGCGAGGTTGGGAGCTTAATCATTTCAACTAAGGTTCTGCCCCGATACGAGATCGGGGATCTCGTTAGGTGCTACGAGGACGGCAGGTTGTTTAGGGTGTTAGGTAGGGATACTCTGAGTAATAGGCTAGTATTTACCGCCTGGAGCCTCCTCGAGCACGCCCTCTCACTATTTTAAGCGCTACGGCAGCCGTTACCGCTATGGCGGCTACTGCCGCGGCCGTAAACGCGTAGGGCGGGATTCTCGGAGCCACTCTAGCCTTCATCGACTTAACGTTAGCTATCTTCATGGGCGTGTACGCCTTAACCCTAACCTCGCTAGCTAGCTTAACCTCGCCCTCTACCTCGAAGAGGTCTAGCGAGAAGCCAGGCTCTACGCGCGCGTAGTGGTAGACGACGTTCTCCTCCCCGAACGTGTTAACGAGCACGTGGAACGTGGAGCCGTCCTCCAGCTTGCAGACCTCTATCCCCTCCATCTCGTACATCGGCGGGACCCTGAACAGCTCCTTAACCACCCCTGTCTCTAAGTCGACCTCGTAGACCTTCCACCCTATCACTGAGAGGTACAGCTTACCCCCGTATACGG
>CAZAZN010000084.1:3900-5365 GCA_964489665.1 uncultured Thermofilaceae archaeon | reverse complement strand
GTGGTGCGGCGGCTGAGGGGTGAGCTGCGCCGGCTCGCCGTGGAGGACTTGTTGAGCAAGTTTAGGAATCCTAGTAGGTTCGTGGACGTTCGGGCGTGGGTTGGGGCTTGGCTGGAGTGCGCTAGGCGCGGCGGAGGTGTTCCGGCGGTGTTTTCGTCGACGGGGGAGTTCGTCGAGCTCTCCCGCTCGCCTTGGAGGCTGGTGGAGGGCTCGCTTGTGCAGGTGGTGGTGAGGGGGCTGCGGCTGCTGGGCTCTGTCTCTAGGGTTGGCCCGCTCTTCAGGGTTCACGTGGGTAGGCAGCTTAGGCTGCTCTCGGAGTACCTGGGAGTCCCGCTGCGCGACGTCCTTAGGGAGGGCTTCGCGGTGGTGGAGCCTGTCGAGGAGGGTAGGGCTTTCTTCCTGGCTAGGGTTCACACTAGGGGTAGGCTTAACCTGCCTGTTCGCTTGGTGGAGGCGCTGGGCGGGGGTTCGCTGCTCTTCTTTAAGCTGGTGGATGGGTCTGGGAGGGCGTTTGAGCTGGTTAAGGCTGGTACCGGGAGGTCTAGGAGGGCTGGGGGTAGGGTTTACAGGGAGTGGTACGTGCAGGCGAAGGACGTGCCTTCCGGCGTCTACTACGTCGAGGTAGCCCACCCCAAGAGCTACCTACCCCAACTCAAAGGAAAGGGGTTAACGCTGGGTGGAGTTCCTGTTACTATAGAGGACGTAAGGCCTGGAGCAATTCAGAGAGAGGGCAGGTACACGTTCGTCCTTGGAAAGGGCGTGTTGCGCATAGGCGATATTAGGGTTAAGGGTGAGTTTAAGGCTGATGTATTGAGGAACAGGCTGTATCTATCATGTAACGTTGTCGGAAAGTACGATGAAGAGTTAAGGCTAGTGAAAGACTTAGGCGGTGAGTTCTCGCTGGAGATAAGGTTTAAAAATGAAGTTTATAAAATTCACACGATATCCCGCCACGAAGTCCTCCGCGGAGGCGTCACGGCGCCAGAGCAGGCTATTCATGCCTACATCGTCCGAGGGATACGGACAGCGGGAGCTAGGACCATGGAGAGGAAGGTTCTGGTAATCCGCGACGTGGCCTATGACCAGTCAAGCCCGCTTTTTCACTATCTGCTTTCAGGAGTTAGGGTAAGGGAAGAATATGTACCGGTGATTCATGGCTTAGCGCTTAGGGGAGATGTCATAGAGCTTAAGGTTGATGACGAGTTCTGGGAGCAGCTTAGCTATTGGAGCGCTATAAGGCATACCATTGGCATAGGGCGATTAGGCGAGAAGGTAGCGTACGTTATGAAAGACGGGTTACTGAGGTTTGTGGCAGAGGTCTTAGGTCTCCCTTTTGAGAACCTATCGATAAGTCACTTCGGCACGAGGTATCCCGGGAAGAGGGTCGTGGACTTCAAGGTGTTTTCTCCTATCGAGGAGGGGAGGCACGCTATGGTAGCTTTTGTAGAGGTGTCCTTAGGTGAGG
>CAZAZN010000084.1:0-3800 GCA_964489665.1 uncultured Thermofilaceae archaeon | reverse complement strand
GAGGTTTAGGCAGCTTAGGTATAGGCAGGCGCGATTAGCCGTGCTACTTGGATTATCGTATGATATAGAAGGTAAAAAGCTAAGCCTAAGGGTGATTACAATTGATAGGGACGGTAAGCGGGTTGATGCTACAAAAATGTTCTATAACCATATTATGAGGTGATAAGGTGGAAGAAGGAAGGGTCGGTAAAGGCGTAGATCTCGAGAAATTAGTCCGTGTGATTGCCGAAGAGCTCCTTAAGGCTAATGGGTTGCATACGGGTCAGGAGCTTAAACTTGCAGATAGTGAGCTCATAGAGAGAGGTTTTACCTATACTTTAGGAGAGGCCGGAATTTGCGTAGAGGAATTCGGTGATGGATACTGGAGTGTTTATGTAGTGTTACTTTACGACAAGCTATGTAAACTCGGGGAATTTCCTCCTAAATATCCGATATCACTCTCATTAGAATTCATTG
Source organism: uncultured Thermofilaceae archaeon (assembly GCA_964489665.1). Taxonomy (GTDB): domain Archaea; phylum Thermoproteota; class Thermoprotei; order Thermofilales; family Thermofilaceae; genus CAZAZN01. Next base: position 3,344 of record CAZAZN010000084.1, on the reverse strand, counting down.
AAAGGAGCCCCTTTGGGAGGAATAAGTGGCTACTCTCAGCCATTGCCGCCTCGCTGGAAAGGTTCTTCGAACGTGTGGACATGGAGTTTGAGGTGTGGGGCGATTTCTACGAGGACTTTAAGGACCTCTCGGAGTTAAGGCGCTATATTGAGGAAGAGTGGGTTAAAGGCATGGAAATAAACGTACTATCAGCTAATAAGTTAAAAGTCTTAGAAAAAATTGCTCCGCACGTATACGAGGACCTTCTTAACGCTTTAAAGGTTGTGAATACCGTTAAACTCTGGATCACGGACGACTTAACCTCAGTAAGCTTGGCCGCGGTAGAGGATGTTACTGGAATCGGTATTGAGGAGCTAAGAGGTACTGTAGCGAGGCTGATCAGGGAGGCTGGTGAGGCTCAGCGTAGGTTGATAGAGATTTATAGGGAGGAGGCTGAGAGGGCGCTTAGTAGGGTTCCTAGGAGCCGCGTTATCGAGGTTGAGGTGGATCCTTGCGCGGCTAGGGAGTGGTGCGTGGGGGGCTGGGTCCTCGCCTCCTGGTAGGGGGCGGCTTTAGGACTACGATCTCCTCGTCCTCGGTTGTTAGCAGAGCTCCTATCTGGGGCTTGAAGCCTATCTTCTCCATTTCAGGAGTTGCTTCCTGCCAGGCGCCGGTTATGGCTACGCGGTTCTCGCGGTCTACCAGTACCCTGTGGAAGTGGCCTAGCACGATCCAGTCGGCTCCGCGTAACCTCCTCTTGATCCTAGCCCTCCTGACGACCTCGTCTAGGCTCTGGTAGCGGGGGCCTAGCTGGTGCCCGTGCACGAAGAGTAGCTTGGTGCCGCTGGGGGTTATGGCGAGCGCCTCCTCCCTAGCTACCCTGTTGTACTTGTAGAACCAGAGTATGAACCTCTGCAGCCTAAACCTCTGCTCTAAGGGGGCTGTCCACGCCTCGTCCCCGAACACCATCTTGTCCATGGCCTCGATGAACCTCCTGTGGGGGCATAGCCCGGCTCCTACCTCGCACTCGCCCCTGACGGCTACGAGCTTCGAGGCCTTCTCGGCGGCTGAGAAGAGGACTATCGCGTGGTAGAGGCTTACGTCCCCCTTCTCGTAGTCGAACATGTCGCCTAGCAGCACTAGGGTCTTCGGGGCTACGGCCTCTACGAGCTCGGCCGCCTGCTCGAGCAGCGACTCTATGGTGCCCGCGTGGGCGTCGGAGACTACGAGGGCTGGTAGCTCGACGTAGGCGTTGTAGGCCTCGACCTCCACCTCGAGACCCTCGGCCTTCCCGACCGCGTAGCTCAGGTTGTGGCGGGCTAAGTCGTCGACTCGAGACCTATGGGTGAGCACCTCGCCGCTCTCCAGCTTAGCGGCCTTCTCCTTTAGGTCCACGACCCTGCCCGACCCGTACGCCTTCCTCTCCCTAGCTGCTAGCCACCACGATAGGCCCGCGTAGTACAGCCTCCTCCTATCGCCCCGGTAACGCCGCGCCACGTACTCGAGGACGTCGGGCCTCAACACGCCTATCAGCAGCACCCTCTCGAAGTAGCGGGGCAGGAGGCCTAGGTACGTGTCTAAGATGCTCCTAGCTAAGGGGTCCTCCCGTAGGACCCACGCGTACTCCGACGCGTGTAGCGCGGCCTCCTCGCAACCGAGCGCCTTAATGCCCTCGATCGAGAGCCTAATCTCCTCCAGCCTATTCCCCTTCACGAGCGGCAGCACCTTGAAGCCCATCTCCTTCAGCTCCTCGAGCTTCCTCAGCGACTCCCTGATGTTCTCCTCCACCACCTCCCCCGGTAGGTCGATCTCAGCTGGCACGTCCCAGGCTATCGCCGCGCTGAAGTCGCCGCCCTCAAGCGCCTTCACGAAGCCCTCGAACGTCCCCTCCCTTAGCAGCAGCTCGTCGGGCATGATGGACGATAGTATCAGCTCGCCCTCGAACCCGAGCACCTGCCTAAGCTCGCCGACCTCAGCTAGGTAGTCTAAGCCCCTCAGGAGGAGCTGGTGGTAGCTGATGATCGCGACCTTAAGCCCTAGCTCGGCTACGACGGCTAGGGCCTCCCTCTCGGGGGGAGCGATGGGTATTACCCTCTGGTCGCCGAGCACGCCGCGCTCTAGCATCCCAAGCAGTAGTTAGGTAACGCCTAAAAGAGGGCGCCTCAGTGAGTTGAGGACTCGCCTCTAGCCATGTCCCGGGACGCCGTAGCGACCGCTGCGAGGATTAGGGCGGCTCCGAATAGCCTCGCGCCGGCTAGGCTCTCTCCGAGTAGGAGGTGTGAGAACGCCGCCGCGAAGACGGGCTCTAAGGTGTATATTAGGGCCGCTTCGGAGGGCGTAGTGTACCGCTGGCCCACCACTTGGAGAATTCCTGCCAGCACTGAGCAGGCGAGGGCTAGGTAGAGTAGCTCTAGGGTCACTCGCCCTGCCGCTCCTAGGTTTGCCTTAAACCCCACCATCGCACCGCTTAGAAGCGAAGTTACGGCGTACTGGGCGAACACGAGGTCTAGCGCGCGGTGGCTACCCGCGAACCTAGCGACGGCTAGCACGTGAACTGCCCAAGCGGCCGCGCCAGCTAGCACTATTAGATCGCCTAGGTTCACTCCACTCACCCCACCGCTTATTAGCCATAGGCCTAGGATCGATAGGGCTGCTGACGCTAGGAAGGTAGGGCCGTGCCTTGACCCAAACACTAGCGCGTCCGCCGCGTACACCATCGGCACGTGGAGGCTGGTTATGAAGCCCGCGTTAATAGCCGTCGTGTACTCCATACCAAGCCCCTGTAGCCATATCCCGGCGAAGTAGGCGGCGCCCAGCGCGGTGCCCGGCAGGAGCGCGTGCACGAACTCGCTACCTCCCCTCGCTAAGCGGTAAGCGGCGTAGGGGGCTAGTGCCGCGGTCGCCAGCGCAAAGCGGAGGTATACGTAGGGCGAGGCACCGACGACCGATACAACCGTCTTTATCAGGGGGAAGGAAGTGCCCCAGATCAGCGTGAGCGTAGTTAGCAGGACTGTTCCGAGCAGCTTGCGATGCATGGCGCTTGGAATTGAGCGAGATAGGCCGTGAAAAGGGTGTCGACGAGCCCGTGTTAATAGCTCCCCCTGGGCGGAGTGTCGCCCCCCTGACCGACCTCGCCCCTCACCGCGTCGGGGCGGGCGCGAGAGGGGGGCGGGTCAGCCTACCTGTCGGTCATCAGCTCTCAGCGTGTTCGTAGTCTTCATTCCGTGAGTATGGGAGCTGGCGATGGATTTATGTGTCCCGCGTACCCAGCATTAAAACGGGTTCGATAGGCTAGGGAAGCCGGGCTAGGGGCCGTGGTCTAGCCTGGTATGATGGGCGGCACGCCCGCTAGGGTGCGCCACTTG
>CAZAZN010000083.1:0-5464 GCA_964489665.1 uncultured Thermofilaceae archaeon | reverse complement strand
CCCCATCCCCTTACACCCCTCCTATCTTGAGCTGTACAAGGGTGATAGCGAACACGATTACAGCTATTATGAAGCCTATAGCGCAGCCAAACCCTAACTCGAAGTCGCTGAAGGCCTTATGGTACGCGTAAAGGGCTAGGAGCTCGGTCCTGTAGTCTGGGTAGGGGATCTCACCCGTAAACATGTAAGCATAGGTGAAATCGTCTATATCCTCCTTGAATATTAAGATGAGCGTGAGTATTAGTGGGTACTTGATGAGAGGTAAGGTTATCTTCCTGAACTTAAACCACCTAGAGGCCCCGTAGATATCAGCTACCTCGTAGTACTCCTTAGGTATACTAGTTAGCGCTGAGGTTAAAACGAGCATAGCCAGCGCGTAGCCAGCCCAGCTGTTAATCGCGATAATGCTCTCGGTAAGCCTCTCGTACATCCAGCTCTGGGGCGGTAGCCCTAGGGCCCTCAATACCCTGTTAACAGTACCATAGTCGGTTTCAAGCATGCTTAGCCACACGTACGGGTGTATGGCACCAGGGATTATATAGGGGAGGAGGAAAATCGCTGCCATGATCCTCTTTCCCTTAAATTTCCTTGACGTTATGTAGAGCGCGGCCGCTAGCCCTAGTAGGAAACGAAGGACTAGCGACGCTAGGCAGTAGTAGATGGTAACTCTCATTGACGCCCAGAATCCGAAGTCGTTAAACGCCTTCTCGTAGTTCTTCAGCCCCACGAAGCTGTACTCGTGGAACTTTCTGCCTAAGAGCGCCATGTCGGTGAAGCTTATCCAGATTGTCCACACTGTTGGGACGAGCTGAAAGATAACTAAGACCGTTAAGGCGGGAATCATGAAGAGCGCAAGCGTCAGCTTAAACGCGTTACTCCGAACCCACTCTCCTAAACTTCCTATCACCACGTTAGTCACCAGATAAAAAATGGGACTGGGAGGATTAGGGCTTCTCCTTAACTAGCTCAGCGCCAAGCTCGGACTTAACTAGTGAGGCAAAGGCCTCGAGGCATTCCTCCGGGCTCTTGCCAGCACCTACCAGCTCCTTCTCGACGACCTGCCTAAGGAGCGATAAGTACTTCCTAGCCCCTAGCGCGAGCGGTTTAGCCACTCCGTACTTTTCCATGGCCTCGGTGTTCCACCTCAGGAAGGCGTCCTTAGCGTAATCGCCCCTGACCGCGTCGTCCCTAGCTACTAGGTGGCTCGTCTTGTAACACCAGTCTGCCATGATGTCGGGGCTTACGAGTTCCTTTATGAGCTCAAACGCCAGGTCTGGGTGCTTGCTGTTAGCGCCGATGCCCCACGAATAGTCCCTTATGGCCACGACGTAGTCGGGGGCTCCCGGCTCCCCAGAGCCAGGTATGTAGGCGTACCCGACGACCTCCTCTCTGTTAGGTATCTCGTAGGCCATTCCCGGGCCCCATTTCTCGGTGTAGCACCATGTGCCGTCTACCATGATAGCGAGCTTGCCCTCTTGGAACAGCTTTCTAGTATCCCACTTCTCTAGGATAAGCTCCCTCGGAGTTACGCCGTAAGTGTAGAAGGCGTCGTAATACACCTTAAACAGGAATAATAGCGCCTTGCTCTTAACGATGAACTTCCCGTCTGATGGGTCGTATATTGTTCCGCCGGCTGCGTAAACCGGTATTTGTATCTCGCCGCCGTAGTACGGGCTTAACGGAACCTTAACCTCGGGTACCTTCTCCTTTATGGTCTTAGCGGCCTCTAACACCTCTTCCCATGTTCTAGGCTGCCAAGGAACGGGTAGCCCGGCCCTCTTGAACACGTCCTTGCGGTAGTAGATCATGACAATAGCGGCGTCGTTAGGGATCGCGTATACCTTGCCCTTATAGGTCACCATCGCCTTGTTGACGTCGTAGAACCTATCCCACTCGTCCCATTTCTCCACGTATGGCGTTAGGTCTAGTAGGTATCCCGCCTCGACCATGTCTGGTATCATGTCAGGCTTGACCCACATCACGTCGATCACGGTGCCAGCGGCTAGAGCAGCGATCAACTTCTCGTGATAGCCCTTGTGCGGAGCGGTGAGTAGCTTGACCTCGACCTCAATGCCCTTCTCTCTGAGCATCCGCTCCTTAAACCTCTCAATGACTCCCGAGTTCTTTATGAAGTCCGCCCAGAGCCCCGCCTTGGTGTGAAGGGTTATCGTGACCTTCTTCGGGGGCCTTGGCGCAAGGAGGAAGTAGGCAGCCGCTACGACAACTATGGCTGCGATGATAACTGCGATTATAATCGCGGTTCGCCTCATCTAATCTCCCCATATTAGCTATTAATAACACTTCTTATTAAGGTTTATGCGAGCGTCGTATCCCGGTTAGCCGTTAAGTTATAGCTCGCCGCGCTTAATCGGATAGAGAGTCGTGGAGAGGCCTAAAGGGCTAGGGCTATTCCAAGGCGTTAAGAAGCCTACGAGGATGCTGTCGGGCGTTACGGTAGTCGCTATAATGTCGAAGCCCTACCCGTGCCCCCATGGCCGCTGCGTCTACTGTCCCGGCGGTGTCGAGATGGGTACTCCCCAGAGCTACGTTCCAGACTCCCCGGCGGTTAGGAGGGGGCTTCGCTTCAACTTCCACCCCTACGACCAGGTTCGGGCTAGGCTTCTACAGTACGTCGCGATGGGTCACAGGCCTAGCAAGGTGGAGTTGATAGTGATGGGAGGGACCTTCCCGGCTAAGCCGCTCGACTACCAGGAGTGGTTCGTAGCCCAGGCCCTCGAGGCGATGAACAAGTTCCCGGAGCCTCGAAGGCCCAGCTGGGTTTACCTGGAGGACGCGCAGCTAAGGAACGAGACGGCGCCCGTGAGGTGCGTCGGCCTCACCCTGGAGACCAGGCCCGACTGGTCCCGGGAGAGGCACGTAGACCTCTTCCTACACCTCGGCGCCACTAGGATCGAGCTGGGGGTCCAGACGGTCTACGACGAGGTCCTCGAGAGGGTTAGGCGGGGCCATACGGTCGAAGACTCGATCTACGCTACGCGGGTGCTTAAGGACGCTGGCTATAAGGTGACGTACCATGTGATGCTAGGGTTGCCGGGCTCGGACCCGGACATGGACCTAGAGGCGTTTAAGAGGATATACGAGGACCCCGACTTCCGCCCCGACTCCGTGAAGATCTACCCGACTGTGGTCGTGCCGAGCTCTGAGCTCTACGAGTGGTGGCGTCGGGGGCTGTACGAGCCGTACGACGAGAAGACCTTGATCGAGCTGATAGCTAGGATCAAGGCGATGACGCCGCCCTGGGTCCGCATAATAAGGGTTCAGAGGGACATACCGAGCCACTGGGTAGCGGCTGGCCCCAAGAGCGCTAACCTTAGGGAGCTCGTGTGGAGGTACATGAGGGAGAGGGGGCTTAGGTGCCGCTGCATAAGGTGTAGGGAGGTAGGCCGCTATGCCCTATGGACTGGGGAGGTGCCTAGGCCCGAGGACGCTAGGCTCGTTAGGAGGGAGTACGAGGCCAGCGGGGGACTAGAGATCTTTCTATCCTTTGAGGACACGTCCAGGGACGTGCTATTCGGCTTCCTTAGGCTTAGGATCCCGAGCGAGCGGGCTCACAGGTGGGAGGTGGACTCTAGGACGGCGATCGTTAGGGAGCTTCACGTCTACGGCCCCGTCGTACCGGTGGGAGAGGAGAGTAGCTGGTGGCAACACAGGGGCTTCGGCTCCAAGCTACTCGCCGAGGCCGAGAGGATAGCTAGGGAGGAGTTCGATGCTAGGAAGATCCTCGTGATCTCAGGGGTTGGGGTTAGGCGGTACTACTTCGCTAGGGGGTATAGGAGGCTCAAGGGCTCCTTCTACGTGTACAAGCCGTTAGCCTAACCTCTTTTTACCGCTAGCTACGCCTCTCTCATGGGAGGGGGCATGCGGCAGGTGGGAATAGCCGTTATAGGGCTTGGCAGGATCGGGAAGGTGCACGCCGAGATCTACAGGTACAGGGTTGAGGGGGCTAAGCTCGTAGCAGTCGTCGACATCAAGGAGGATTTGGCGAGGATGATGGGCGAGAAGCTCGGCGTTAAGTGGTACGTCGACTACGAGAAGGCCCTTAAGGACCCGGAGGTGGACGCCGTCGTGATATGCACGCCCTCCTACATACACGCCGAGATGGCCGTCAGGGCTGCCGAGGAGGACAAGCACATCTTCTGCGAGAAGCCCCTCACCGTGGAGGCGGAAGACGCTAGGAAGTGCGTTAGGGCCGTTGAGAAGGCTGGTGTTAAGCTGCAGGTTGGGTACATGAGGAGGTTCGACTACGCCTACAGGAGGGCTAAGGAGAAGATAGAGAAGGGCGAGATAGGCGAGCCGCTGGTCTTTATGGGGGTGTCTAGGGACCCAGCGCCCCCGCCAGGGTGGGTCGCTGACCCTAAGCTCAGCGGAGGCCTATTCCTAGACCTCATGTCGCACGACTTCGACGCGGCTAGGTGGTTGATGGGGGCTGAGGTGGAGGAGGTATACGTGCTCGCGGGCGCGCTCGTTTACGAGCAGGTTAGGGCGATGGACGACGTTGACACGGCAGCAGTCCTCATGAAGTTCAGCGGCGGCAAGATAGGGTTCGTGCAGGGGAGCAGGAGGTCGACGTTCGGCTACGACATTAGGGCTGAGGTGCTGGGCTCGGAGGGGTGCGTATTCGTCGGCTCTAGCCTAGACTCGACGTTCGCGCTCGGGACGGTTAGGGGGGTGACGTTCGACGGGCACCCCTGGTTCCAGAGGAGGTTCTACGACGCGTACGTAGAGGAGGATAGGCACTTCGTTAAGGTCCTGCTGGAGGACGGCGAGCCCCTCGTAAAGGGGGTGGACGGGCTTAGGGCCGTCGAGATAGCCGAGGCTTGCTGGAGGTCCTATAGGGAGGTCAGGCCCGTTAAGCTCGGCTAAGCCACTATCTCGAGCCGCTTAGCCCTAGCGAGCACCGTGTGGAGGGCTAGGAGGGATAGGGCTATCGACAGCAGGGACGCGTAGGACACTAGCCTAGAGAGCAGCGGGGACCGCGCCTCGCTCAGCATAGGCGAGATCGAGAAGTCTATCTCCCCGAACCCCAGTATCCTACACCTACCCCCGCTACACGTTAGCACGTCGGTCGTCATATCCCCACGAGCCTCGTCGAGAACGCCAGCCTCGTCGTACCTAGCGTCCATCGACACCTCTATCCTCACGGGCACGCCTATCACGACCTCCCGCGTCTTCCTCGAGAACGTGATCCTAGCCCCCGAGAGGGACCTATCGTACAGCGCGCCTACGGCCTCGAGCCTGTTGTATAGCACCCTTACGCCGCTCGAGCTTATAGGGCAGGCCAGCTCGACGCCGCGATCCACCCTCAGGACTACCGGCTCCTCCTCAACCCCGGACGCGCATAGGTAGCCTGTTGGCTCACAGTAGAACCTGTAGTCGACCTTAACGCTTAGGACCTTAAGCGAGGATAGGTAGAGGCGGGAGGCTAGTAGGGAGTAGGCGGCCC
>CAZAZN010000082.1:2224-5522 GCA_964489665.1 uncultured Thermofilaceae archaeon | reverse complement strand
CAGGGACCTAGAAGCGTTCAGAGAGAAGGTGTCTAAGCTCCCAGGCCTCCGGCTCTTCATAGCTAGGAGCAAGGAGGAGGACGTATACAAGGACGTCTACGTCCTAGACGCTGAGGACCTGGCGTCGCTTAGGCTCCCGGAGGGCTAAGGTAGGCGATCTTTAGCGTGAACGTCCAGCGCTACTCCTTAACGAGCGTAATGAACTCAGGAGGTAAAGCTACCGGTGAGGTGAATAGAGAAGTTCGCGTCAAGCGCTGCCTTATTTTTCGGTTCCAACCGATTTTCTTACATCTCTTACTGGTAAGGAGACACGAAGGATCGAAGATGCTTAAACACTTAGCTAGCGAGCTAGACGCGATAGGTGTAGCGAACTAATCCGACCAAACTCCTGTTCTGGGCTTTACGCCGCACAGAACCGCTACTGTAGACGGAGGCGACAGCGGTGTCGAGAAGATTACTTGTGTGAGGCCTAGCCCTTGTTCTGGCTGAGGTCTCGAGGTGGGTCTCGCGTACCTAGCCCACACTCAATGTCTCGGGGAAGTTTTATGCTCAAGCACAGCTGATATGACATAAGGTTCTCTATTCTCGCGTACACAGCCGAAGCGTGCGGCGTGAACATCGCTGGGGCCCACAAGCCCCCTCTAACTAGGAGGAGGTCGCTAGCCGTAGTGCTCGCGGCTATGGCCTGCGTAGCACTACTCGACGGCACAGTATCTCTCGCTGTCTACGGATATTGCAGGCCGCAGTTATACAGTGCCTGTTTTTCGTCAAGCAAGGCGCTCCTTGGGCGCTTCCGCCCAAGGAAACTTACCAACTCTCCGAGATGGTAGCCATAAACTACATGTACATATTAGCTAGGAAGGCTTGGTCGCTACGAAGCACTCTATGTCAGCCGGCACGGTGTTACTGATGCTAGGTGGGCCATCTCCTTCATGCCGTCAAAAAGCGTAACGGCAGCTCTCTACGCCGAGCCTTAGTAGCCATATTCTACAGTGCTATGTTCGTAGCAGGTCGCCCATAGCACCGATCATCTTACGGCACACCATATTAACCATCTAAAACCTCCAAGTGATACTATGCTTAAGAAACTAGTCGCCATTTCGGTAGCGTCTGCGAATCTAGGCTACACACTATTTCTGTTCCCCCTACTGAGCGCACTCTACAGGGACAGGGTGCCGTTCACGACATCTAACCTAGTTGCGTTTACGATTGTAGACACTCTTGGTGGAGTGCTCCTTGCCGTGTTATCGTACCTAGCTATACGCTTCGGGAAAATGAGTACAGCTAAGTCTATAACGCTCTCCGTAGCACTACTGTGGTTAGCATACTGGCTAACTACAGTGTGCACTGCAGGAGACTTAAGTAGTGTCTATAGAAACGTCACAATTATATGCTTAGACGGACTCGCTGCCCTTATAACTTGGGCAACACTAATCATATTAGCAAAGAGCTTTACAAATAAAGATGGCTAGCTTTCTCGTTCTTAGAACGATTTCCTTTGAAATATACGAAAAGAAAAGAAGTGCTAGAAAAAGCTAGCATGAGCCATATAATAAAATCAAAATTTATTACTTTTCTAAACGTTATAGTTCCTTATGCCTCGTATTGAAAGGATAGCAGATCGTTAAATAGCTCCTTAACTCCTCTGACGAAGCACTCGCACAACCCCGCTCAGAACCCTGAGCCCATACGAGAAATCTCCTCAGGTCCTTGAGCTCCTCGCCGTCCCACTTCTCCTTGCAAGTACCTTCTAACCGCCTCAGCGACAGACCCGCTAAAGCCAGGCACTAATTTTATGCCAAGCTCTTTAAAGAATTCCTGAGCCCTCTGCCCTACCCTGTTAGCCAGTACTACGTTAACCCCGTAGCTCTTTAGTAGACGCGGTAGATCTCCGGGCCCGTGATATCTGAGCGGGTTCTTTAGCACGGTGACGCGTACTATCTTCCCGTTAACGACCTCTATCAAGGCGAAGTAAGCGGCCCTGCCGAAGTGCTCCTCGATTGTGCTCTCGAGTCCTTTATCGTCGCGTACAGGGACAGCTATCTTTAGCGCTGACACGTTTTTTGTGCATATGTTCAAATATTTAAGTTCCTCGGACGCTGACAACAGCGTGAAGGCCCTAGGAATGCATGATGACCCCCCAAGCTCAAGACAGGGCGGAGACAAAGCTAAGCGTTGTCCTAGGACAGGGAGAATACGTAGGCGCAGAATTTAGGTCGAGGTACATGTTGCTGGGGACCATCTTACCGTCAGGCGACAGGAACGCCGGAATTTCGAGACTTATTAGGGCTATCGGAGCTATATCCTAGGACGGCACCGAGCCTGTAGACGATGAGGACCTTGCCCTCTACCCTAACTTTATACTCCCTCCCTTCCAGCTCCCCAGCTAACTTCGGTTCCAGGTCCCTAGCTAGGTAATCGCGCGGGACCTAGCCTCCTCAGAGCTTAGCTCGTAGGGCAACACGGTCTCCTTCCCAAGGGGCTACTAGCTTCCTAACGTACATGCCTTACACTGAGCTAGTGTAGCTGAGAGGTGACAGGGAGCGTGGACTAAGCATGTTAAGCTATTACGGATCAGAACAACCGCTAGAACTCACCGCACCTTTATTCTAGAAACTAAAGGAAGAGCTTAAACAAGCGGAGGTAGTTCGGTAATATCTCAGCTGCTAGGGTTGTCGCGGGGGAGTACACCTTTAGGGCGAGGATCCGGTCGCTGTCCGTCAGCGTGACAGTTGACCACGCATATGTCGATCAAGTTGAAACTGCTTTCCTCTCGGAAGGCCCAGGGGAGGTCGCTAGGGTGGGGGAAGAGCTTAAGGTGCAGATGCGCTAGGGATACGTGCAAGTATAGAGCTTGGAGGCTAGGCGCACTCGCCTTAGCGTCAGCTCATAGAGCCTTCGCTATCTGGCTTTAAACCAGCAGGAAGCTGGCCTTCTTAGCCTATATCCGGGAGGACAGCGTTAAGGTGACGACTTTTCCTAGAAGCTAGAGACATCCCCGCTCGCCCGGGGAAGCTAGCTGGAATTGACGGCATGGTTGCTATTTGGCAGTAACTCACTTTGTAGTTGCCTTTCAAATTTTTTAGAAAAAACATGGCATTAAGGCGCGCTACCGGGTTTAGCGAGGTCAATTTTTATTCCTCAGACGCTCTAAGCTACACGTGGAGACCGGAGAACGCGTATTAATTTCGACGAGACCTAGTGTAGTGGGTTTTAGCCGCAGATACCTGCTAGCGTTCACTCCGCTCGCGCTGCTATTCCTAGCGTTGGTAGCCGACAGCTACCTCTACCACAGGTT
>CAZAZN010000082.1:0-2124 GCA_964489665.1 uncultured Thermofilaceae archaeon | reverse complement strand
AAGAAAAGGAGGAAGCTCGAAAAGGCACAAGCTTAGATCCTTCTAGTTCTCAACTCTCTTTTCCATCGAGAACTTTGAGGACTGGATCTCTTTAGCACTATTTAGCACTACCCTTGCTCTTTTCAGCTCGTCGAGTCCGTCTATGCGTGTAGCATAGTCTTTAGGTCAAGTTTAGCTAGTCGGATTGTTGGGTTTTAGGGTCCTTGGCTCCATTTAACGCATTAGATAAACCCTCTAAACAGTTTAATCAAGTTTTTTCACATATCTAAGGCCACATTTTCAGAAAACTATTGAAGGCGTGATGGTGGCTCTTTCACTCCGTTATTTGCCATCGAAAAGAATAAATCCTGATAATCTAATGTTGATCGGTGAAGCCGTATAGCTAGGGAGTGTTTAGCCTTCCTGTTAACCCTTTTGGTAGTGTTTTCGATCTCTTCGGCGCTTCCAGCCGCGTTATCGCAACCAACTGCTAAGAGCGACGTCTACGGCCCGTACGAGTTTAGCAAGTACTACGCGGTTATCCTGTGGGTTCCGTGTAGCTCGGCAGGGAGCGAAGGAGTCGCAACGATGGTGCTCTACCCTAAGGAGCCTAGGTACGGGGACTCGGCGCCAGTAGTCGTGTACGTTCAGGGAGGTCCTTACTCGGGCTTCTTCCCGTTCCTCGAGGAGAATTGGGACCCCCTAGGCATAGTGTGGGTCTACTTCATTTTCCCTGGAGGCTCTACTAAGCTTAAGCTGCCGTCTGGCGAGCAAATGGAGTTTAGGAGCGGTGGGGAGTACGACTACAGGGGGCCTGCCTGCTACGAGGCCCTGTACGCGGTGCTTCAGTTCGCTCAGGGTAAGCTGGCGGCTGGTTGTGGCAAGAGGATAGGGGACTTCGCGAACTACGAGGTGCTCTCGGATAACGTGGGGATGTACGGCTCCTCCTACGGCGGCGTGATGGCGGCTATGATCTTCTACAGGTACAAGAGCGGGCTTGAGGGCGTGAAGTACGTCGTGTTCTACGAGAACCCTGCCACTAACTTCCTGACGACGACCGACCTGGGGAGGATAGGCGAGGATAGGGACTGGAGCGTGGACGCCGACGGGGACGGGCTTCCCTGGAACGACATTAGGAACCCCGAGTACGTGCCCGGCTCGGCGAACGAGACGTGGTGTGAGATAGACTTCTCGACGCTAAAGTACGATAAGCAGGTTGGCTTCTACCTGGATAGGAACGGGAACGGTAGGCCCGACGGGCGGAGGGAGAAGGCGCTGTTCCTAACGGACGTGAACGGAAACGGCGTGATCGACGAGGATGAGGACTTCGTCTTCAGGCCTTGGATCGTGCGGATTGAAGGGAAAAATAGGCTCGCCTACTCGGTCCTGGTGACTAAGGCGGCTGAGGAGAAGAGGCTACTAGCTAGCGCGGACCTCGCCGTCATGAGGCTTGAAGAGGTTGAGGAGTTCTGGTACGAGCGCGACATGGGCTACCACTACGACGAAATCGTGAGGAACGCGCCGTGGCTTAAGGTGATGCAGCTCGGCTTCCTCAGGGAGCACATGTGCCCGGCGCCCGACTACCCCAACGTCGTCGTAAACTACAACGCCTTTAAGAAGAGGGGCGTGTGGATCAGGCTTAACCCCGATAAGTGCTACCTAGACTACGTCCTAGGTAGGGACGTCGAGACTAGCGATAACGACGCTAACATCGAGATAACGTTCGAGAACATCCGAGACCACCTGATCTCAGACTCCCAGATGAACCTGAAGAGGGATCAGAGAAAGCTCATCGAGCTCGCGTCTACGGCCGAGATGGCTGACAGGGTGTTCTACGATAACTGGAAGCCTAACCTCGACCGCGTGCTAGCTGGCGCCTCGCTAGGCGGCGCCCCGCCTAAGCAGCCCGGGGCGGCTGTTTCGGGTAGGTGGGTTAACATAGGCCCCGACGGCGGCGACAACTACTTCGTGTTCGTAACCTCGAAGCACACGGTTATAGCCGCTACCGGGAACTCGGCGTTCATCAGCAGGGACCGCGCTAGGTCGTGGAGGAGGATTACCGAGAGGAGCCTCGTCGACATAGGCTTCCTGTCCATGGATGAGGCCAACGGCGTCCTCTTCGCCGGCGTGGGGAGGGGTAGGGGG
>CAZAZN010000081.1:0-5564 GCA_964489665.1 uncultured Thermofilaceae archaeon | reverse complement strand
ACCAGGACCTTGATCGACGCGTACCTGGACATCCGGTAGAACGGCGTTCCACCTTTAAGGTGGAACAGGGTTCCACCAAACTCTCGTATGAATAGCTTCGAGAGCAAGGATGAAAAGGGGGTGCTACATTTAGCTTAGGGGGCGGAGTTGAGGGAGGAGCTGCTCTACGATCCGGTCGGCGAGTGGCTGATAAGGGAGAAGGGGTGCCAGAGGGACGAGCTGTGTCTAGGTTACATCAAGGACTCAGAGCTCGTCCCCGGCACAAGGCTTGACGTCATAGGCTGTAGGTACGAGCTTATCGAGGAGGATAGGACTTACCCCGTCGTTCACTTCCACGGCTACGCGGTGGAGGTTAAGGGAGCGGCGGAGCAGCGGGAGCTAGCCTGTGCTCTCGGACAGCTCCTGATAGCGATGCAGAAGTTCCTGTACACGTACGCCCACGTAGCGCCCTTCCACACCATAAGGTTCTACTTAGCCTATCCTACGGAGGTGGTCGACAAGGAGCTGAGGAGGGCGGCAGAAGAGCTGGGCATAGGAATACTCGCGCTACAGGTGGTCGAGGAGGAGCCGCTTAGGGTCCACGTATACGAGGTCCTAGAGGCAGAGGAGCAGGTCGAGAAGCACGATAGGAGATACGCGGTCGGAGTGCCGCACGCTAGGATGAGGAGCCGCGGGGTGTTCGCAGAAGCCGTTAGGGAGAGACCATGCCTACTAAAGCTGCTCAGGGGTAACCCTGAGAAGGTGTTCGACGTCCTGTTAAGGCCCGGGATTAGGGAGTACAAGAAGGCCTTGGAGTGGGGAAGGATCGTTAGCTGGGTAGAGAGCGAGGAGGCGCGCGACGCTCTCCTCAAGCTACTCGACGAGATAAAGAAGAGGTTCCCTCAGCTCGAGGAGCTGCCCACTCGCTACGGGCTGTACATCGTGCCGAAGGGGGCTAGAGGGATGGACGAGGCCGTCTTAATCATAAGGACCACGAGGAAGTACTTCTACGTCGACCTCGTGGGCTCAGATGTCTCGTACAGGATATACTCCGAGGATAGCATACTGGAGTTCGTCGGAGGCAGCGATAAGGAGTACGAGGGAGATCTCTCGACGTTGATCGAGGAAGTCCTCGTGTCGTGGATAAGGCGCACCTTAGCGGGCACCTAGCTAGGAAAGGCACGCCACCTCCTCGTCGCCGACCTCGGGCGGCTCGAAGAGGTCGAACTTGACTAGGACGGGCTCTGCCTTGAAGAACTCCCTTACGCGCTTCTTTACCGCCACCGCGTAGCCTGCGGGCAGCCTCTCCAGGAACCTGGCGTACTCGTTGGAGAAGCGGTTGGGGTCCTTCCCCAGCTGGTACACTATCGTGTAGACGTCCTGGTCCCGCTGGGTCTGGAGGTTCAGCCTGAACGCTATAACCGACATTAGGTTCGCTAGGACCATTGGGTTAAGCCTGCTCGGGTACTGGACTATGAAGAGGCCGTAGAGGTTGTAGGCCCTCCCCTCCGCCGCCAGCTTGCCCCACACGTCCTCGGTGAGGTTCACGGCCTCGGCGCTGTACTTTTCCCTAACGTTGAAGGCCACCTGGTGGGCCTCCTCCACGACGACGAGGACTGGCTGCCTGAACGGCCCGTTGTACTTGGCGTGGTAATAGAGGGCAAAGACTATCAGGCTGAGTACGAAGGGCTTGTCGGTGTCCGCCATCCCGCCGGCCTCGAAGTCCACGAAGTCGTTCCGCAGCACTACGTCCACTATGTCGGCCTCGGAGTCCTCGCCGAACAGCTCCCTCAAATCGCCCTCGGCGTAGGGCCACAGCCTGTCCAGTATCTTGTCGTAGACGTCGAGCTTGTCGTACGAGACCTTGCGCTTGGCGGCGGCCTCCCTCTCCTCCCTAATCGCCTCGTACAGGTCCCTGAGGCTCGGGTACCTGCCCGAGCCCTCCATCTCGGCGTAGAGCCTCCACAGGTGCTTCCTCATCACCGCCAGGCTCCTGGAGCCGAGCCCGTAGGTTATCACGAACCACTCAAGCACGACGCGCATCCACTCCCGCCAGTGGACTCCCCTAGGCGGGCGAAGCGGGTTCCACTTCAGGACTGGCAGGCCGGGGCGCTCGTAGAGGGCGAAGAACGCCTTTCTACCTCTAACCACCCTCAAGAGGCGCCTCCACTCGTACTTCCAGTCTATCACGACCACCTTGAAGCCCTTGGCGGCGGCCTGGTACGCCAGGTTGGTGGCGGCGACGGTCTTGCCGCTTCCCGAGGCCCCGAAGACGCCGATGTGCCCTAGCTCCTCGAGCCTGTAGCCCCACCTGACCTCGGGCTGGAGGGTCTCGTGCGACACGGCCCAGCCCAGCTCTATGTCCCAAGAATCTTCAGACGGTAGAGAGAACTCCGGCACGTTCTCCGCCGTGACCTCGACGCCGCGTACCTGGACCCTGGGCGGGTGCGTGAGGCCCGCCAGCTCAGTGGCGGTATAGACGTTAACTACCTTATATACTCTAATGAGGTGCCTGCCGTCCTTCCTGTAGTCGAAGCTGAGGGTCTTAGCCGCCAGGAGGAGCTGCCCGTCCCCGTCGACGACGTAGAGGGGCTCCGGTGACGGCTTAGTGGGCGTGAACGAGGACAGTATCAGGGCCTTAGCGGCCTCCACGGTGTCCTTAGACCCTAGGATGACCGCTTGGACGAAGAAGCCTCCAGAGGAGAGGGCCTCCAGGAGCCTCTGCCGCTCGATAGATAGCAGCTCGTACACGGTCCTCTTCGCCTCGTCTAGGCGCCTAGTGGCGTAGGACATGCTTACGCCGGGGATAGCGCCCATGCCCCAGATGCCTCCCTCCGAGACGCTGTAGGACCGCGCGGCGGACTCCGCTATAGTCTCCCCGGAGGCCTCGGCGAACACCTCTCCCCTCGTCGCGCCCTCCTGCCTAGACCTGGTAAGGCCGCGCTGCTCGCTCAGCGTGGTGCTCCTGGACCTGGTGGTTCCCCTAGTCCACGACTCGCTCTCGGTCCACGACTCCGACTCGGTCCAGGACTCAGATTCCGTCCAGGACTCGCTGCGCGTGGTGCTACGGCTCCTAGTGACGCTGGAGAACCTGGTCGTGCTGCTGAAGCTGCTCCAGCTCGAGCCGCCGCTCCTAGCGGAGGTCCGGGTGGTGGAGGTTGTGGTCGTCGTGTACGGCTCGGTAACGGTGGTGCTCTTAGACCTGGACACCGCGTCGCTCAGCGGCTCGGTTATGCTAGCGCTGCGGGAGTCCGTCTCGCTAACGCTCCTGCTCTCCGACTCCGTCCGGGACACGCTGCTGTGATCGCTCCTGGAGACCCCGCCGAGTGATAGCGACCCGGCCTTGCCGAAGCCGACCGAGGGCCCTAGGCTCAGGGAGCCGGCCTCGCCCACCTCTAAGGTCTCGCTGGAGCCCTCGGTCGTAGTCTCGGTCCTCGAGCTGCCCTCGGTGGTCGTTAGCGTCGTGGCCGGCGTGGTCTTGGTCTCGCCCTTGGTGGTGCTCCTGACCTCGGGGACCCGCGTCTCGCCCCTAGTGGTGCTCTCGCCCTCCGACCACCCCGTGAACCCTCCCCGCGAGGAGCCGGAGGTGTGGCTAACCCCCGAGGTGTGCGCCACGCCGACGGTCTCGGCCCTGCCCCACGAGTGGCTCCGCCCCACGGTATGGGAGCGCCCAACGGTGTGAGCATGCCCAACGGTCCGGCTCTCGTGCTCCGCGTAGCCCTCCGTAGCCGCCTTTCCGTGCACCTCGCTCTCAGCGGTGCCCTTAGTCTCGCTGCTGGCATTGCTCAGGGAGTGGCTCCTAGACTCGCTCCTAGCCCTGCTGTGCCCCCTAGTGGCGCCGGTACTGTAGACTATCGACCTCGTGTAGGCTAGCGGGAGGCTAACGTAGAAGCCCAGGCTGGCGGTCTCCTCAAATGTGCTGTACTTCGACAACAGGTCGTTCACCTTATTTAGTAACGCTAAGAGCTGCCTAGGGTGCATGGGCTGGGCGACCACGCTGTATACGAACTCCTTCCCCTCGGCGACCAAGCCCCTCACAATCTCCTCTACCATCTCTATCATGCGGGTGCCGATGAGGTAGCCGCGGCTGGGGGACCTGCTGTAGGAGTCGCGAGGCTCCGGGAGGCCCACCAGGGCGGCGGCGGAGTCGCTCTCCGACATGATGCGCAGAATCTCCGAGGCCTCCTCGACGGCGAGCTCGCGGAACACGGCCTGCCTGTAGGTGCCGCGCAGCACGGCCTTGAGCGCTAGGAACAACCTGTCGGCCCACTCCCTCGCCTCCTCGACATCATATGACCAGACGGCTACGCCGTAGCACCAGATCAGCCCTAGCCTCCTCGAGTAGGCCGCTAGGAGGATTAGCCGGGAGCTGGTGAACTGCTTAAACGAGGCGACGACGTCGCGGTGCATCTCCAAGAGGGTCTCGACTTGGCTAAGCTCCCTAGGGCTTCTCAGGAGTCTCAGTAGCTTGACTACCCTGTAGTAGCGGCCCCACTCCTCGTCCTCTAGGGTGTAGAGTATCTCCCGAAGCCTCCCCTGATCCTCTACGACGCGGTAGTCGAGTAGCTTAACCATCGAGTAAGGGCTTCCTAGCTTAAAGGCGCGCGGCTAGATCTCGACGTACCTGCACTTGCCCGCGAGCTTAGCGCGGTGTAAGATGTCCTGCACCTCCCTGAGGCAGTCCTCCATGGCCTCGAGGGACTCCTCCTTAATCCCGCCTAGCTCGCGCACGAGGGGGGTCGTGGAAAGCTCTCCCGCCACCCTCATCACCGCCCCGTAGTACCCCTTCCTCTTCACCTCCCTGTAGAGGTTAGGCCAGCTAGACCTGCCGTAGCCTAGCGCGTCGAGGAGCGGGCTCCAGCCGCACCCCGCCACGTTAGTGAGGACCTCGCGGGGCTACTAAGCGTTAGGCTGGCGCCAACCTCTCCAGGAGCTCCCTGGCCTCCCTGGCCCTCTCGAAGGCGTGTACCAGCCTCGCTAGGTGCCAGAGCCCGGCGGCTACGGGTGTCACGGCGAAGAGGTTGGCCATGAACATAGCCTGTACGCGGACGGCGTCGACGAACCCCGAGTCGGGAGCCCACATCAGGGAGGCTACGTCGACCAAGGCCTCGATCAGGATTCCAGCGAGGAGTATCCCGGCGGCGTAGAGCAGCATGACCGACCTGTACGTCCTCTCGGTCCTGGAGAGCTCCGACGGGTAGAGCACGGCGGAGGCCAGGAAGAGGGCGGCGCCGACTCCGCCTAGTAGCAGCACTAGGGGCGTCCCTAGGACCATCGAGGCAGCGGCTAGCGCTAACACCACCACTAGGTGGCCTAGGGCCCTGCAGAGGGCCTCCCTATCCACGTAGTAGGTGGCGGCTAGGACGGCGAGGCCATAAACCGCGGTTACCCACAGGGGGTGGAGCTCTAGGGCTAGCCGCCAGCCGACCGGCGCGGGAGCCGCTAACAGGACTAGGGCTAGGCCGAGCCTACGCCTCCTCCTAGAGGCTACTAGGCTCGGGGCGGCCGCCGCCAGCGGCAGGGCGACGAACGCCAGGTCCAGTAGGCTCCTCTCTGGCGCGGTCTCCAGGTATAATTCCGCTTCT
>CAZAZN010000080.1:0-5655 GCA_964489665.1 uncultured Thermofilaceae archaeon | reverse complement strand
GGGCTAGGACGGCTCACGAGGCTATCACTAGGCTTGTTGAGCGTGGAGTAGTAGCCCAAGAGAATCGGCGGGTCCAGAGCCCGCCATGCTTGACTGCTACACCACCCGGCTTCCAGTTTTACGGGCTTGTGGAGGCCTTATATAGCTTACGCGCTCTAGGAGCGTACACGAGATCGTCAGTAAAATAATAAAATATATATAGTATTAATATACATAATCGCCCATTTATCCCTCTTCATTCTTGATAGTTAGTAATGAGTAGTAATCGGCTAGCGCGAAGCCAAGCCTAGTAAGCTTACCTCCCTGACTAATTAATCCTAGGTCTTTTAGCTTAGAGGTTGGGCTTCCAGATAGCGCTTTGGCTACGTCTTCAGGTGTGACGTACCTAACTATCCGCGCTAGCTTTGTCGGTGCAATGCCCCATCTATCGGCTATGTATTCAAGAGCCGCTCCAGTCCATGCGTTTAGAGACCTACGTGGCGGGGGAGGGAGCTTCACCTTGTCTACGAGTAGTTGTACAATTCCACCTTCATGGATAAGTACGGCCTCGCCCGGCTTAAGTGAGCGTATGAGTTCTTCTGCCTCCTCAAGCTTATAGTACCCTTCTAGAAATCTAGCTTCAAGTCTTACTTCTTCCGGATGTATCTGCTTCATAAGCACTATCGAGTGACACTGGCCGAGGGCGCTTGGAGCTAAGGTGGTCGGGGATTGGTCAGCTAGTATGATCCTTATGCCGTATTTCCTACCCTCCCTAAGCACCTCCTCTAGGACGTCGCTCAGAGCCTCGCCCCGTCTCAACCTCCTAGCTAACCTATGGGCCTCGTCTATTAGGATATACGCCGGATGTTTGCGGCGCCAAACCTCCTCGATTAGCATGTTAGCGAACAGCGATTGTGCTAGCTTAGGGATACCGCTTAAGTCGGCTACAACCAGCTTTTCGTCGAAGCTGAACTCGCCGCCGTCCTCTACACCAGCCGATATGAGCGGCGCGATCCTTCTCAGCGCGGCATCAGCTCCTAGCACCTCTTCCCTCCTCGCGGCAGTAGCTCTGATTATTTTAAGCTGCCTCACGACGTCTTCAAGCCTCCTCCCTCCGCTAGCTAAGGCACCTTCCACGGCTCTAAGCAGTATGTCGTATACGAGGGGGCTGAACCTACCCTCCTCCCCAAAGGCGAGCAGGCTAGCGGTCTCGAGGACCTCCACGACCTCCTCGAGCTGCCTATCCTCGAGAAGCCTAAGCCCTAAGTTAACGCCAGGTACTAGGAGTTTCCCCTCGCTCCTTAAAGCCATCGCTAGCTGCCCAGCAAAGTCGATAACCAGCACGAGCTCCCTCTCGGCAATTTTCTTAGCGAGTAGCATTAGCAGACTCGTTTTCCCAGATCCCGACATGCCCAGTATTGCCGCGTGTCCCTTAAGCGGTAGCTTAACCCTCTCTCCCCACCTAGAAGTGCCTATCTCAACGCCTCCTAGAGGTGGGGACTGAACAGTTCTCAGCAGGCTCTCTATGATGTTAATGGCTAAATCAGGCGGTGTCTTCCTAGTCGGCTTAATGAAGGGGAGTTCGCATCCCTCATCGTTACGACACTCAACGTACATAGACGCTAACACTTCATCCGACCTCGCTAGGGAGACGGCGACCGCCACCGCTCTACCGCTTAAAAGCGAGTATCGATCCGCGTTCAGAGGATTGACGCTTTCCCTAAACTTCGCCTTAAATACTTGATTAGCGGGAACTAGCCTAAGCCTTCCTCTAGCTGCTAGTAAGATTTCTTCTAAGCTTTCCCTAAGCCTCTCTACAGCGATACTCCTAAGCAGGCTCCTAGAAACTACTATTAGTAAAACTTTACCCCCTTTGCTAGCAACTATGAGTTTGCCCCTCCGGGGGAGCGTAAGGAAGCCCAGCCCTTCAGCTTTTCCAAGCCTACCTCGAACCTCGAAGCACGCGCCGACTACCGCCCATACCCCCTCCTCGCCTAAAAGCAGCCCCTCCCGTATCGTAAAGTGTCTAAGCCTAGAGCAGACTTTAGCCAGCAATGGAGTTACTTTAATCAATGTAGCATATGACAATGCCATAAACACTATCTTAAGCGCTAAACTCAGCGCACTGTGAAGATCTAAGGAACGCTGACAGCAGGGCACCACGCTCAAAAATACACCTGTTACGGCCAGCCACGGCGTAGCTAGGAGGAGCCAAGACACCGCCCTATACCTCAAGCCCCATCGTATACTATGGAAGAAGAGATATACTGAAAGTCGAAGAAACTCCGAAGGCTCGACAGGGGCTTAAAGGGGCGATACGTACGCGAAGATTACGCGTAAAAGTCACCGTTACGCTCCCGAAAACTACATAAGCCCCCTTAGACCTAAGTCCTAGGAGCCGGGGTCGCCTAGCCTGGTTAGGCGCTAGCCCCAGACAGGGCGGCGGGTTGCTAACACCCGGGTGAACACCCGCTGGCCGTTAAAGGCCGCCCGGGTTCGAATCCCGGCCCCGGCGCCATTTCTACGTTTCATTTCGTAAAATTTGCAAATGTAGAGAGGACGTATGTCCTAATGTTAGCTCCTCTTGATGAGCTTAGGGATAATGCCAGGGAGCTAGAGGCGTTCTAACGTGCACGCTGGCTAGGCCTAGTATTTCCTTGGGCAACGTTAAATGTCTATAGGCAATAGGCGATGGCATATAAAGCCCGGGCTCCAGCACTCTAGCTCTTTCAATTATTACTTTCTTACCCTTAAATTTGTAGCCGCACTTTGGGCATTTAAAGCCTTTTCCCCTCCCAGCGGATTTAGCCCTATGCCCGCACTTCGGACATAGGGGGTTTAGCGCTTCCCTCTCGGGCTCCGCCTTAAGTACCCTGATGTACTCGACATTTAAGGTGAGGCCGTGTTTAGAATAAGGCAGCGCTCCCCCTCCTACTTCAATTAAATCTCCCTTAGCGAGAAGCCGCGCTACTTTATTCAGTTTTCCCGTCGGCCTGTACACCATACAGGCAATAGAGCCTGAGTCGTCCCTAACATCGAATCTAACGTGTCCACCGCGAATCACCTCTGGGCCTCTTACTACCTCTCCCCTAAGGACCACTGAGTCGTAGGGTCTTACATCGCGTATCCTCTTTACTATCCTTAAATGTGCGCCGGTTGCCTGGTTAGTCTTAAAAATTAGCGCTCTCTCAGCGTTGAACGCCTCTACTAGAGCGGGAAGTAGGCGCGATAGCAGGCTTGGATCTAAAGACCTTAGCCCTGCGATAACGGGATCGGGACCGTGCGGTGTGGCTAATATTCTGCGACACACGTAATCTACCGTTGCGAAGAGCGTGGGCCTAAATTTCCTATCTAGCTCGAAGAACTTCTCGAGCGCTATTTCTCTCGACCTACGCTTATCCTTAAGCCTCCTGTATAGTAGTAACTCGTACGTGAACTCCTTAAGGGGGTAAGCACCTATAGAGCTAAGCGCGCCTACAAGACCCCTTCCAGCCCCTCTGTAGCCGAGGTCGAGTACCTTCCCTTTAACAGCCTCCAGTAACCTTTTAGCGTATGCGCAAGGAACGAGCTCCCTAACCGCCCGTTGGTAGAGCTCCTTTAGAATAGGAGGAGGAGCGCCTTGAAGTATAATATAAGCTGGCTGTGTCTTTCCGTGAGTCTCAGCGTATTCTCTAACAGCCCAGCTGACGATCCTTAATACCCTACTTACATCCTCTTCCGGGCACAGAATGTGTAGCGAGACTGCACCGTTACCTCTCGTCTTAAAGGGGATATTCGGGTTAAGCCTAACAAGGTAGGGATAATCCTTGAATCTTACCATTGGGAGGCTCAGCAGTTTCTCAACGAGAATAGCGCATAAGTACGTAGTACACATGCCCGTAGGCGAGTCGGTATCATCTATGCCTATGTGTATCTCGATCATCCGTTCCGCTCAAACCCCTCCATAGCTATCATTGTATGGGTTGACCTAACCTTCTGAAGGCGCCTAATCTTCCTCGTTACGATATCCTTTAGCTCCTCAACGTCTTCGACAACAACCTTCGCGACTATATCGTAAACTCCGAAGACGATGTACGCTTCCTTGATCTCTTTGACCGCTTCTAATAGCTTTAACACCTCCTTCTCAGCTCCCACTTCCGCCTTAATAAGCACGTAAGCTACAGCCTTTGGCATTCCCCCGCACCTGGGGGTCAGCCGGTCGTACCCCTCCTTTAGTTTTGGCGGGATCCGTCTAAGGGCCCACCCGGGCCTTGCTGCGGGTGCTCATCGGCCCCTATTTGGCCCTAAACCCGCGGGACGGCCGTTTCACCCGACCTCCTAGCCTCGTCGTCGGCTTACCCCTCCCGTTGCCGGGAGAGATGCCGAGTCACGTTCACCGGCTAGGAGGGGTCTCGTTTCTGTGCCGTAGCCCCGGCTCTCGCCGGGCCGCCTCACGGCGGCCGCGGGCCCGCAGAGGTGGAGAGGGTTCCTCAGGCCTAGCCGTCGCCGGCTAGGCCCGACGCCCGCCCGCCGGCTGACCCCCCCGCAAAAACCCTCAGACGCGCTAAAAAGGTTTTTAGGCTCTAGCGAGAAGAGCTACTGGGGCCCGCGGGTAAAGCCCCGGGGAGCTGCCCCTTCCCTCGCGGAGGCGAAAGCCTCCGCGCCGCAAACGGGGCATATGGCGGGGGGCGTTAACCCTCGGGGGCGCCCTCCCTCTTCACGCTGATCGGGAAGCCCCGAGCGGCTATGACCTCCGGTCCCGCGGGGCGTCTCGTGGCGCTAGGCCCCTCGGAGGAGGGGCTGAAGCGCCGAAGAGGCCGAACCGGGTTAGGCCCGGAAGGGAGCGGCCCTAAGGCCTCCGAGGCGCGTTCGCGGGGGCGCCGGGGTAAGCCGTAGGGGCTTACCCGAGGCGTGAATGGAGGGCCACCTCGAGGGGAGGCCGCGGGCTCCCTTTCACTACTCAAGCAACTTCTCGGGGCTCGGTTCCTCGCTCTCCTTCTTCCTCCTGCCCTCCCTTACGTATTGTCTAGCGTGGTACTCGCCGTGCCCTCTAACGTCCTCGCCCGACACTAAAATTGCACCGCACCTCAAGCACCTATAGGCTTTACCAAGCCCTGGTAGCTCTATAACCTCGTAGCCGGGAGGAGCACCTAAGGGCATGTGAAGGGAATCGTCTAAGCAATAGTTAGGAGTATCGCTGAGAAGCTGCGAAAGGCTTATCAGCCTTCCTCAAAGAAGTGTTCAGAGGGGCCGTGGTCTAGCCTGGTATGATGGGCGGCACGCCCATATCGGCGCGCCACTCGGGATCGGCATATACTGACGGGAACCCGCCTGGTCCCGGGTTCAAATCCCGGCGGCCCCACCAACTTTACAAGGATCTTTGTACTTTTCCTAGAGTAAGCCTTTCCTGGGGATTAGCTCCTCTGTTGTTTTTCTTTAAGGGTTCAAGGGATGTAAGGGGCTTTTAGTCTTCTTCAACCTCTTTTATCTTCTCGCGGTGGATGATTCACGATGGTAGCGGCGCTTTATTAGTCTAGTATAGGTTTTCGAATGCCCCACAGACCCTATCGCATTTTGTAACTCGTTTGTCGGCTAACTTATCTTCGGTGAGTTTTCTTTGCGGAGAAATTTCGCTATAAGGGGACATGGATAATTACCGGGATATTATCCGGGGATTACGATGCTTAGAGAGGATGC
>CAZAZN010000079.1:0-5768 GCA_964489665.1 uncultured Thermofilaceae archaeon | reverse complement strand
AAAGTTCTTCTGGGGAGCATCTAGTAGCGGCTTCCAGTTCGAGATGGGGGATCCGGAGCGGAGGTGGCTTGATCCCAACACGGACTGGTTCGCGTGGGTTCACGACGAGGGGAACATAAGGTCGGGGCTGGTTAGCGGGGACCTACCGGAGGACGGGATTAACTACTGGGGGCTGTACAGGGTTGACCACGAGCTGGCTAAGTGGATGGGGCTTAACGCGTACAGGATAGGGGTCGAGTGGAGCAGGATCTTCCCGAAGAGCACTAGGGGAGTTAGCGTCGAGGTTAAGCGGGACTCCGATGGGCTCATCGCCGACGTCGTGGTCGACGAGGGGGCCTTGGAGGAGCTGGATAAGCTGGCCAACAAGGAGGCCTTAGCGCAGTATAGGAGGGTTATCGCCGACCTGAGGGCTAGGGGCTTCCGCGTCTTCGTATGCCTTAACCACTTCACCCTGCCGATCTGGGTGCACGACCCCATAAGGGCTAGGGCTAGCGGGCTTAAAGAGGGGCCGCTCGGCTGGGCTGACGAGTCTACCGTCGTTGAGTTCGCTAAGTACGTCGCTTACCTCGCTTGGAAGCTCGGGGACCTCGTGGACGACTGGGTTACCTTTAACGAGCCCATGGTCGTAGTTGAGCTGGGCTACGGCGACGAGAGGTCCGGGTTCCCGCCCGGAGTCCGGCACCCGGCTGGGATGCTTAACGCGGCTAGGAACATGGCGCTAGCCCACGCTAGGGCTTACGACCAGATAGCGCGCTGGGATAGGGCTAGGGCCTACCCTGATAGCCCGTCGCCCGCCACTATAGGGCTGATACACAACGTGATACCTTCCCACCCGCTTAGCGGCGGGGATGAGAGGGCGGCCGAGATGTTCAGCTACATGCATAACCTCTGGATACTCGACGCCGCCTACCTGGGCAGGCTAGACCTAGATCTCGACATGGAGGCCGAGTACAGGCCGGGGCACATAAGGGGTAGGCTCGACTGGATAGGAGTGAACTACTATACGAGAATGGTCGTTAAGCGAGTTGAGGAGTTCCCGTTCTTCGACGTGGCTGGAGGCTACGGCTTCGCCTGCGATCCGCGCTCGACGTCTAAGGACGGTAGGCCGACTAGCGACTTCGGCTGGGAGGTGTACCCGGAGGGGCTTAGGGAGGCGCTGGAGCTCGTGTCTAGGTACGGGCTACCACTGCTCATAACGGAGAACGGGATCGCCGACTCCAGGGACGCCCTTAGGCCTAAGTTCCTCGCTCAGCACGTAGCCGTCCTTGAGGAGGCGTTCGAAGAGGGCGTCCCGGTTAACGGCTACATGCACTGGGCGCTAACCGACAACTACGAGTGGGCCCAGGGCTTTAGGACGAGGTTTGGCCTCATCGAGGTGGACCTTAAGACTAAGAGGAGGATTAGGAGGAAGAGCGCGTACGTCTACCGGGAGATCGTGAAGGAGGGAGGGGTTTCGGAGAGGCTTAGGAGGGAGTATCTAGGCTAGCGGCCGAGCCGTTAGGCGAAGGGTATTTAGCATAAATTCACGCCTTTTCTTCAGAGCGAGCACGGTGTCTTGATGCGGCGTCAAGGCCCTATTAAGATCGCCTTATGCGGTGAGGGCGGAGTGGGTAAGACGAGCCTCGCTAAGGTGTTTATGGGTCAGGAGTTCAGCGCCCACGAGAAGCTTACCGTCGGCATACACCACTTCTTCAAGAAGGTGGAGATGGAGGATGGTAGCCAGGTTACGCTGATAATCAACGACCTCGGCGGCGAGCACAGGTTCCGCTTCCTAGCCCCCATCTTCCTAAGGGGGGTTAGGGGCTGCGTATTCGTCTACGATATCACTAGGGAGGAGACGTTCGCCAGGCTCATGGACTGGCTGGACGTCGTTGAGAGGACGCTGGGAGATATCCCAAAGGTGCTCGTTGGGAACAAGATAGACATCGGTGAGCTAAGGATAATCCCTAGGGACGTTGCCGAGAAGTTCGCCCAGGATATGGGCTTCTTAGCCTACGTGGAGACGTCAGCTAAGGAGGGGATTAACGTCGAGAAGCCGTTTATGATACTTGTAAAACACATACTGGGTGGTGGGATTGGCTAGGGTGCTTAGGGTCTACTGCCCTAAGTGCGAGAGGGACTACGAGACCCTTGTAACCGACGACGTGATTAGGGCGGCTAGGGAGAGCTTAACGGGGATAACGGGCATCGTGGACATCCACGACGACCACGCACTGGTAATATTCGTCGACGCGCACGGAAGCGAGCGAGGCGTTCGGGTCTACACGATTCTACCAAGGGAGGTAGAGCTCCAGAGGCTCTCGATACCGGAGAAGTACCTTGAGGGGCTGGAGAGGATAGCGGGCTTTAGCCTTAAGCTGGCTAGCAGGGGGCTGTTAATCGAGGGGCACAGGGAGGAGGGAATAGCATCCGTTAGGGTTAGCGTAGGTGATAGTGAGCTAGACCTCTCGCTTAAGGGAAGCGGCGACGTTGAGAAGGTAGGTAAGTGGGGTAAGGCGTTCCTGAAGGGAGTTGAAGAGGGGGCTAGCCTAGCTAGGCTCGACACGCTGTTGCTAGCCCTTAAGGTCCTAGACGCGTGCATGGATAGGCCTATGCCCTCGTACGCTCATAGGGCGTTTAGACTGATAACGGCGTGTCACGATGTCGTCGTTAAGCTTAGCGAGGAGGAGGACGCGCTATTCGAGACGTACATCGGGAGGCTCGGCGATCTACACCCGAGGAGCTCCCTAGTCTACATGTTGAGGAACGCTGGCAAGACCCTATTTGAGGCGCTTAGGGATAAGGACCCAGCTAAACTCTACGAGCTACTGGAGTGCGGACTAGCCCTCGAGAGGAGAGGCATTATTAGGTTCGAGGAAGTCGCGGCGTAACCCTCGTCGAGGAGCAAGCCTTACTTAGCCCCTTGCTTATACCCTTTAGAGGAGGTGATCGAGCTGGAGAAGCACCCCATCTCCCAGGCCATTAGGCTAACCTACGGAGAGCTCAGGAGAGCTGCCGAAGAGCTATTACCCCACCTTCCCTCTCACCTTAGGAAGAGGATTGAGGACGCGCTCGATGCAGCTAGCAACATTGGAGGGCTCCAAGCGCCCTCTAAGCCGCTATCAAGCGACTTAGAGCTCGTTAGGAGGGCCTTCCTGTACCTGACGCGTAGGATGGATAAGCTCGTCGAGATATCGCTGGACGACGTCGGCCCCCTCAGGCTCTTCGCGGAGGCGTTAATGACCACGCGCTTTTACTCTGACATCATCAAGTCGCTCATAACCTTTAAGGTCCAGCCGGGCTCCGTGATTGTCGAGGTCCACGCGGGTCCTGGGGTAGGCTCCCAGCTAGCGTTGAACAAAGTTAAGGCTCCGGGCGTCGCCTCCGACCTAGACCCCGTGAACCTCGAGATGATAGAGGAGAGGGTGCTCAGGTATGGCCTCGACCTTAAGATCGTAAGGGCTAGTGTAGACGACTTAGGTAAGCGCGTTGAAGGCCCCGTGAGCTTAGTCCTAGCCGTCTCGCCAGTAAGCTGGCTCGTAGACCCGGTAACCCTGATAGATAGGGCTAGCAAAATGCTCGAGTCCGGCGGACACCTAGTAGGCGTCTACCCCTTCAAGGTTGAGGGCGTAAACCCGGTCGAGCCCTTCCTAAGGGTGATGGGCGTCGAGAGAGTTAGAGACTGGGAGCCCTTCGTGCACTACAGGCTACCGATAGCCGACTTCGGAAAGCTGAAGTATAAGAGAGTAGGGCCCTTCACGGCCTACAGGGTTAGGAGGCTGTAAGGTGCTTAGATGGAGCCGGTAACCGTAGTTCATATCCCGGAGCCCCTCAGGAAATCGCCCTCTAAGCTCGCCGCAACGTTCGACCGCTCAACGCTTAAGCCCATCAGGCTCTACCTGCTGGATGAAGATTGGGAGGTCGTTAGGGCCTACGAGCCAGAGGATGGAAGGTGGGAGAGGGTTAAAGCCGCTAGCTGGGAGGAGGGGGATGTCGTCGCGCTGGGCGGGGCGGCTGCCGAGGCCGTAGCCGCCAATAGGGGCTATGGGTTCGTCGAGGAGAGGGAGGCGCGCACGGTAGTGCTCGAAGAGGGCACGGGTAGGCCGCAGCTAGACCTCCTACGTAGGGGAGCGGCGATGTTCTTAGCCCTTCGAGGCGAGGTGAGCGGGCTTAAGACCACTAGCGAGGAGTTCGAAGGCACTTACCTAGCGGTTCTACCTGGAAACATCTCACGGATCGGGGCGTGGGCCTGCGTAGTGGGGCTTAGAGAGGTTGACGGAGCGTTCGACGTGCTACTAAGGGTTCACGTGCACGAGGACCTTAGCGTCGCGTACGAGGACGTCAGGTGGGACGCCCTAGAGGAGTTTGAGGGCTGGTGGCAGCCGCCGTGGTCTAAGGTGGCGGCAGTCGGCAAGAACCTTAAGCGTAGGGTTGAAGCCCTCCTCGAAAGGCCCGTAGTCAGGGTTCCCCCCAAGCTTTACACTAGCATGCTTAGGGCCGTAGGGCGCTCGCACCCTAGGGACGTGCTGGTAGCTGAGAAGGTGGCTGAATGGTCTAGGGAGGTGGAGCCCAGCCCCACATCGCCGCCCAGTAGGCTACTCGTCCTACTACCTGGCGAGCTCTCCTCAAAGCCTTGCACGGCCTGCGGGATAGTCGTGGAGAGGGGCGAGGATGTTAGGAGGGTCGTGGCTAGGGCCTACTTAGACGAGGGACTGAAGGTGTCTAGCACTGAGGGCTGTAAGGACCTCTCGGAGATCGAATGGGACCTAGCCTTAGCGCCCTCTAGGGAGCTCGCTAGGTACGCGGCCAGCTTCGGGAGGAAGGTCGAGAAAGCGTCCCCAACGGTCCTTAAGCTGATAGCGCTCTTATCCCCTCGCGTTGTACTGCTCGGGGTTAGGCTAGAGGACTACGCGGCGATTAAGGTAGTTAGGTGGTTTGAGGTCTCGAGTCTACTCGAGTAGCTTCCTCGCGCCGAGAGCGGCTAGGATTACTAGCTGTAGGGCCCTAGCGGCTGATACGACGTCCTCGGCCTCGAACTTGACGACCCGGCCGCTCCTAGAGGCCCCTGGGAGGAGGGCCGCTACGTCGGCGTAGCCCGAGTTCACGAATGCTACCTCCACCCTCACATGCTTATCAAGCCTTAACGGCTTAGCCCTACCCTCCTTTAGCGCCTTTACGCCCTCCTTAACGCCCCTCTTAACCTCCTTAACTAGCTTAGCTAGGCTAGGGCTCCTAGCGGCGTAGCGCGAGTAGGCCCTCTTGAGCTCGACCCTCGCAGCCCAAGGAGTATGGACGCTAACCTCCTCCAGCAGCTTGGCGTCCCCAGCGACCATTATCACGGGGACGTTGTAGTGGCCCGCTATGTAGGCGTTGAGGAGGTACTCGCTAACCTCCACCCCATTGACCTTCAAGCTCGCTATGACCCCGCTGTACGTGTGGTCGAAGGTGGCCCTCTCAGAGCCGGCCTTAGCGTGGTAGCCTAGGAACAGGGCGGCGTCGGAGCCCTGTATGTCGATGACCATGCTGAGAGGCCTAGGCCAGCCCCTTATCACCTCGACGTACTCGGGGAGGTCGTCGACCAGGAGGTTCACCATTAGGCCGTGGCTATCGGCGACCCACACCTCGTCGAAGCCCTGCTTCCACAGCTCTTCGGCGGCCGCCACGGTTAGCTTCGTGAGGATCCTCCTAGCCTCGTCGTAGAGCGGCTTCCCGGGCATTAGGTGGAGGGGGGTGACGACGAAGGGTAGCCCCTCTAGGTCTACCGATAAGTATGCCCTCACAGGAGCCAG
>CAZAZN010000078.1:0-5984 GCA_964489665.1 uncultured Thermofilaceae archaeon | reverse complement strand
TCTTGCCGCAGCCCGGTGGGCCGTACAGCAGGATGCCCTTAGGAGGCTCAATGCCTAGCTTCTTGAAGAGTTCGGGATGCTTTAGTGGGAGCTCGACAAGCTCTCTTATTTTCTGCTTAGCCTCCTCCAGGTCGCCTATATCCTCGTAGGTTACCTTAGGTATCCTGCTAGCCTCGACCGGCTTCTCTAGTATTATGAGATGAGTGCTCTCGGTTATCAATACGGGGCCGCTGGGCTTTACGGATATTACCGTGAAGGGTATCGTCTGCCCTAGTACGGGTACTTGTACTACGTCGCCCTCCATTAGTGGCCTATCGATAAGCCTCTTCTTAACGTAGGCTACGAAGTTCTCGTCGACCGTTAGCGTCATGGAGGTTGGAGCTAGCCTTACTAGGGTGGCTGGCCTAACCTTTGCTTTCCTAACCTTAACCTTCTCGCCGATGCTCACGCCAGCGTTCTTGCGGGTCCAGCCATCCATCCTGATTACTCCAGCTCCCCGATCGTCGGCGTAGCCGGGCCAGGCTATAGCCACGGTCTTCCTCCTACCCTCTATCTCAACGACGTCGCCAGCAGTTATCCCAAGCTTCTCCATAGCCTCCTCATCTATCCTGACCCTACCTCTCCCAGCCTCGCTATGCCTAACTTCAAGCACTCTAAGCTCAACTTCGTCCGTCCTGTCCCTCCTCCTTCTCTCACGAGCCAAGATCTCAAACCTCCAAGAACTAGCCAGGCTCAGGCTCCATATACCCCACGCCTAACATTGGTTTAAAGCGTTTCGGCTCATTTTGGCCATATGGTGTTCGACAAAACATAGTAGTTATGACGCTAACACCTCACCGTGTAGGCGCCGCGAGGCTAACGCTTTAAATGCCCCCTAGCCCTGATAGGCGGCAGGTGGGATCTTGCCCGTGAAGGAGGGCGACTTCGTCCTAGTCGACTACGTCGTTTGTGTTAAGGAGGAGGGCACGGTCGTCGAGACTAACATCGAGGAGGAGGCTAAGAAGGCCGGTATCTACGACGAGAGGATTAGGTATGAGCCACGGCTAGTGATAGTAGGCGAGGGAGTATTCTTCGAGGACGTCGAGAAGGGCCTCGTGGGGCTAGAGGAGGGGCAGGAGAAGGAGATAGAGCTACCGCCGGAGAAGGCTTTCGGCCTTAGGGATCCAAACAAGGTGAAGACTATACCGGCTAGGGAGCTCTCGAGGAGGGGCATCGTGCCGAGAGCTGGCAGGGAGATAGAGCTCGAGGATGGACAGCGCGGCAGGATAATACACGTAGGAGGAGGGCGCGTCGTCGTAGACTTTAATCACCCTCTAGCGGGTAAAACGCTAATTTACAAGGTTAAGGTAGTTAAAATATTAAAGACTCTTGAGGAAAAGGTGCAGGGACTAGTAGATAGGTGGCTTGGAGGAATTGGAGGAGTTAAAATCTCCTCGACAAACGGTGTAGTGGAGCTCGTAATGCCCGAGGAGGCGCTTTTCGTAAGCGGGTTAGGAGCTAGGCTCCGAGGGCTTACGAGGGACGTTAAAAGGGCGCTTCCCGAGGTTAAACAGCTTAGGGTAGTGTGGGAGTACACACTTAGGGAAGAGGGCGAGCAAGGACAAGAGACAGCCTCCTCCCAAGAGGGCAGTCAAGGTCAGCAACCTTCTTCAGAATCCTAACCTTAATTCCGCATTCTAGGAAGTTAGCCACGCATTGCTCATAGAACTTGCACCTGCTCTCCCTACACTCTATGGGCTCATACCTGAGCGTTACCCCCTCCATCGCCAGCCTCTTCTCTACCGCGATTAGGATCGGCTCCTCCTCTACTACGACTACGTACATCGGCTCTTCCAGCACCGGGCACTTGTGCTTAACGCTCCTGACCTCAACGACCCTATACCTTACCCCGGGCCTTAATTTCCCCATGCACACGCTGTACAGCTTACACGAGAAACACGCCGGCAGCGGGCGGGCCTTAAACACGGCGCCCTTCTTAGCTAACGCAGGCGTGGTTAAGGTCACGACCCGCCTAGCCTCCAAGTACGGCACCTCGAGCTCCGCAGGCTAGTCGCCGTCTTTAGCCCTTTAGCGTAGTATTTAAGCTGTAGCCGAGCCCCTAGGGGCAAAGATTTATGTAGAGAAGAGGGGGCTCTCTACACGCGGGTTCTGGGTGTTAGATGTGGAGGCAATAGGCCCTAGTGGGCGTAAGCTGCTAGAAGCGCTTAAGGGCACGACCACCGTAGGGATGGCGTTTAAGGACTTTGTAGTCTTAGCCGCCGATAGGAGGGCTACCAGCGGCTACTTCATATCGCACAAGTACGCTAAGAAGATCCACAAGATAGACGAGCACATCGCGGTGACGATTGCCGGCTACGTGGGAGATGCGCAGTGGCTTGTCGAGAAGCTTAGGGCTGAAGCTACACTTTACAGGGTCGTAAACGAGGAGCCCATTAGCGTTAAGTCCCTAGCAACGCTCGCCTCGACGATAATGTTCGAAAATAGGCCATCCCTCATAGCGCAGATGCTGATAGGGGGCGTGTATGCTGGTCAGGGGGAGCTGTACAGCGTGGACTGGCTCGGCACTGTAACGCAGGAGAAGTACACGGCTTCTGGGTCTGGAACGCCGTACGCCGTAAGCCTACTGGAGAGCGAGTACAGGGATGAGATGGGGGTGGATGAGGCTGTTAAGCTCGCGGTGAGGGCGGTTAGGGCTGCGATGCTTAGGGACCCGGGAAGCGGTGAGGGCGTCGACGTCGCCGTCATTACGCCTAAGGGCTTTAAGCTGATGAGGGGCGAGGAGATTCTAGGCGTGAAGAAGTGGTGAGGAGTTCTTGGAGGCCCTTACGGTAGTAGCAGCAGAGCTTAGGAAGGCGATCTTCGAGGCCGTATCCGCGGACGCCGAGATAACGCGTATAGAGTTCGAAGGGCCAAAGGTTGTGATCTACTCCCGCAATCCAAGAGTGTTCTTCGAGGGGCCGACCCCGCCTATAAAGGCGATAGTTTCGAGGATAAAGAAGCGTGTCATAATACGTGGAGACCCCGAATCCAGGCTCCCGGAGAAGGAGGCTAGGGAGAGAATCTTACGCATAGTGTCTGAGGAGGCGGGGATTAGCAGCATGTACTTCAACCACAGGACGGGGGAGGTAGAGATAGAGGCAGAGAAGCCGGGCTACGTCATCGGCCGCAACGGCGAGGTACACAGGAGGATACTAGCTGAGACGCTGTGGTGCCCGAAGGTCTACAGGAAGCCCCCGCTACCGTCGAGGACTATTAGGGAGATAAGGGAGCTTTACAGGGCGAAGAGCGAGGATAGGCTAAAGTTCCTTAGGAGCCTAGGGTTCAGCATCTACAGGTCCCGGATATTCGAGAACGAGTACGTTAGGATAGTGGGGCTAGGCTCCTGCCAAGAAGTAGGGAGGAGCGCGATCCTAGTCCAGACCCCGGAGAGTAACATCTTACTCGACGTCGGCATAAAGCCCACGAGCAACGGCGACGAGCTGCCATACCTCGACGCCCCCGAGCTCGACCTAGAGGAGCTAGACGCCGTCGTCATTACCCACGCCCACCTAGACCACTGCGGGGCGCTACCCTACCTGTTCAAGTATGGCTACAGAGGACCCGTGTACATGACGGAGCCTACCCTCTACCTAGTTAAGCTCCTCCAGGAGGACTACCTAAAGGTGGCCGAGAGGGAGGGGCGGGCGCTACCCTACAGCTACAGGGACATCGTAGAGGCGATCTTACACACTTACACGCTAAGCTACGGTGAGGTAACCGACATCGCGCCAGACGTCAGGCTCACCCTGTACAGGTCGGGCCACATATTGGGCGCCGCGATGGCGCACCTACACATAGGCGATGGGCTCATCAACATAGTGTACACGAGCGACTTCAAGTTTGCGAGAACCGCCCTGCTAGACCCCGCTCAAGGCAAGTTCCCCAGAGTAGAAGTGCTGATAATGGAGACTACGTACAGCGGGCAGGGCGACACGCTGCCTGACAGGATAGAGGCGGAGCTCCTGCTAGTCGAGGCGATAGCGCGGGCTTTTAGGAGGGGGGGAGTCGCCCTAATACCCGTCCTAGCCGTAGGTAGAGCGCAGGAGATACTGCTCGTGCTTAAGAAGGCTATGGAGAGGAAGCTCCTGCCCGAGGTCCCGATATTTATCGAGGGGATGATCGACGAGGTAACAGCGATACACACAGCGTTCCCAGAATACCTAGCCCCCGACCTAAGGGACATGATACTGCACGGCGAGAACCCGTTTACAGCTCCTAACGTCACGATAGTTAAGGGCGACAATAGGGAGGAGATAGTCGAGTCGAGACCCTGCATAATACTCGCGACCTCCGGCATGCTCACCGGAGGCCCCGTGATGGAGTACCTTAAGCTCCTAGCGGGAGACGAGAGGAGCGTGCTAATATTCGTCAGCTACCAGATAGAGGGGACCTTGGGCAGGAGGATCCTCCAGGGACTAAGGAAGCTAACGTTCCACGAGGGCGGCAAGGTCATAGTAAAGGAGCTCAAGATGGAGGTCTGTAGGGTTGAGGGGTTCTCGGGCCACAGCGATAGACGCCAGCTACTAAGCTTCCTCAAGCATATAACGCCTAAGCCCCGTAAGGTCATACTAGTCCACGGAGAGAAGAGCAAGATGATGGAGTTCAGGAGGATAGTCGCTAGCCGCGGGTTCGAAGTATACACCCCACTGAACCTAGAGTCGATAAGGGCGCTATAAGCTCAAGGTCAACTTCCACAGCTTATCGCCAGCGTAGTGAAGGTTCTTAAGCGCGCGCCCCCTCCTCTTCCCTAACACCTCACTCTTATTCATCAAGGCCTCGCCGACCACGAATATCCTACTCTTCAGATCGGATACGTAGGCTAGCGAGCCACGGCACAGTTCTCCCTTAACCTCGACTATCCCAGGCACCATTACGTCAGCCCCCCTCACTAGGTGGGGCACTGCGCCATCGTCCACCACCACTACGGGTAGGCGCGGGAATACTACCCTGTACTTAACGACCGATACTAGTGACGGTATTATGCGGTGCAGCCTAATGAACAACGGCTTACGATCTACGAGGTACACCTCCGCGTCCTTAACCCGCGTCTTCACGACCTCGACCACGGCCGCCTCCTCCACGAGCCTAGCCGCCTCCTCCCCCAGCTCCGCCCTAAGCTCGCTAGCGAACGCGCGCCTATCCTTCTTGCTCAAAACGTACCTAGCCGCTATCGCCCTCTTCTCCTCCTTCACGCCTACCCACCGACTCCGCCTTTTCGACAGTATAATACGTAATATTGCCTTCCTTATCGACGACGGCTAGTACCAGCTCTCGACTGAGCTCAAGGGCCCTCCTAAACATCTCCTCCAAGTCCTTAAAGCCCAGCCTCTCGCCCTCCTTAACCCCCCTCACAAGGTACCTCTTCATCCCCTCCTTAGTCCGCCTATCGACGAAGAACTCGATAGCGTCGCCCACACCCCTCCTAACGATAAAGCCCCTACGCCTAAGATCGCTATACAGGTTAAGCTTAACCCAAACCTCCTTGTCAAGACGCGAAAAACGCTGCAAGAGCTTCGTAAACGTCCACGCGTTCCCATCCACGTCGACGACCTCCATGTAGCCCCGATAGACGAGGTAAAGCGTCTCGACAGGGCTTAGAAAAACCACGCCTCCCTCCTCGATGCCATACCCTCGACTCGTAAGGAAGCCTACGGCCTCAGGATCCCTGACGACCACCTGATCATCGCTCCTAAGAACCCCCACGAACTTCTTAACAGGGGGCTTAGCCTCCGCCCTCTCCTCACCCATGCTTGACGCCTCACGATAGCCAGCTATATAAAGCTGGAGTAGCCTACCACGGTTAAGAAAAGAGTAAAAATTGTAAGCGCGCTTAAACCTCCTTTACCTCAATTATCTGAACCGGGCAGGCGTCGGCAGCTCCCTTAACGCAGTCGCCCAGCTCCTCGGGAACTTCGCCCGTAGCCGGGTCTCCACCAACCCTGTAC
>CAZAZN010000077.1:0-6094 GCA_964489665.1 uncultured Thermofilaceae archaeon | reverse complement strand
TGGGAGGGATGATACTAGAAGTGCTAGAGAGGCTAGGCGAGTTCGAGCTCGCGAGCGAGGTTGAGAGCGAGAGGCACTACCACCCGCTGGTGGAGCACGTCGAGAGAGGCTTGTCGAGGCTCTTCGCACCCGCTGGAGGCTTATCGTGCCCGGAGCTTGAGAGGAGGATAAACGAGGTCATGGAAAGGGATCCTAAGGCTCTGTACGCCGTGGTAAGCAGCCTCGTCTACGACTACATTGGAGCTCGGAGGAGGAGGCGCGTCATCAGGGGTACGGCTTGGAGGACGCCCTTGGCCTAAGGTCGCCGTGGGAAAGGCTTAGGCTCGCGCGGGAGTTAAGGAGGAGGGGATTTACCGTAAGGCTACACGGCTACGAGTACATAGCAGCGAAGGACCACGAGTTCGCCGTGTTAGTGCTTGAGCTGGAGAGGGGAAGGGCCCTCTTAGTGGCTCGGAACGACGACATCGCGCAGGAAATCGTCGAGGTGCTATCTCGCTTTAAGCCCAAGCTAAGAGTAGAGGGGGTCACGCCCTGGCCACTTTCTTCATCAAGTCATTAAGGGCGTGTATTCGTCATCCCCCCTACGACGGCTAGCACGAGCCCCTGATTTACCTTACGGCCCTTTACGTTGACACCCATATGGGTATCGGGTTTTCCACGCGGACACCTAGCAGGCGGCCTATCTCTAGGAAGTGCTTATCGCACGAGAAGACGACGTCTACTAAGCCGGCTACGGGGAGGATGCAGAGGAAGTCCCAGATGTGAATTCCTGTCTTAGCGCTTAGCTCTGCGGCTAACCTAACGTGCTCGCAGGTTACCGGAACCTTAACTATGCCTGGATCCTCTACGATCAACTTAACTAAGCGGATGGACTCGCTTAGCGGGACCCTTGCTCCTCTGAACGATAACACGTGGAATATCTCGGCGAGCTGATGGGTTGTCATGTAGACCTTTAGCTTAGGGAACACCTCCCTGAAGAATTCCTGTGCCGCTACGTGCGCTTTAAGGAACTTAGCATACTCCCCCTCGCTCTTAAACTTGCTCCTAAGGGGCCGCTTCTTCGCGAAGACCCAGATCTCTGTATCAACCATGGCCTTCAAGCCTCCTCGCCTAGGTCTTCGTACCCGTATTCCGTAAAGTCCTCAGGCCCGGCCCCCTCCACTGGGCTCAGGAGTAGGCTAATGAGCTCATCCCTACGCGCCTCCCCACTTTTAGTTAAGTAGTCTAGGATAGCCTCTATGATTATGTCCTTCATGCTCCTACCCTCCTCAGTCGCCCTCCTCCTAAGCTCTAAGTAGATCGGCTTAGGTAGTAGTAGCGTAGTCTTCACGACCTCTTGTCTCATCGACATCGGTCTACGGATAGCCGTATATATGTTCAGCCGTATCCACGGTTAGATGACGTGTCGACTACTCGAGGAGATCTCAGCCAAGGTGAGGAGGCTAGGCTTAAGGGCTGAGCTTATAGGCGATAGAGCTCTGTGGGCTGGCGGGAGAGTTGAGAAGCTAGAAGAAGCGCTCGCGCTATACGAGAGGCTCGAGGAAGCCGTTAGACGCGTCGTTGAGCGCCATTTAGGCATTAGGGGCTCAGTTGAGGCGTACTGGGCTCAGAGAGGCGTAGTGATAGACTGTGGGGAGAAGCTCGCGGATGTCGTGAGGGCCGAGCTGCTCAGGGTCCTGTGCTATAAGCACGGCTCACAGCTGATAGCGAGGATAGTCGTAAAGGACGTCGGTTCTGGCTTTGCGGTATCCGTGTACGCCGACGTAGATTACGAGACGCCTTGGCTTAAGGAGAAGATTAAGCCCTAACCTAAGGGCAAGCTAGAAATTGGGGTGTGACGCTGGGAGGTAGGGGCTGAGCCTTGCCCCGCAGGAGGAAGAGAAAAGGTGAGGAGCAGCAGACGGGTCTCGACATAACCTCATTCCTAGAGCCTCTCTCTCCAAAGGAGGAGGCCCCCAAGGCTGCTAAGCAGCACGCCCTCGCCGAAACTCCGCTAGCCAGTAGCCCTGTCTATCAGTATGTAATGTCGAGGAGACGGGTTAGCAAGGGCGAGCTCTATAAGTGGTGTAAGGCTAGAGGCATACCCCTCGCCGAGTTATATAGGGTAATTAAGGAGCTGACGAGCACGGGCGTAGTAAGGAGGAGGTTTGACGATAAGCTAGAGGACCTCGTGTACGAAGTCGTAGGGCAGTAACCTAGCCGCACGCTAGCCGAAGTACGTCGCCCGAGGAGGATCCATTAGAAATCTTAGATAGGCCAGTAGCTCGTAAAGCAAGGCCCTTACCAGAGCGCCATTTAGTTCTTCAACTAAGCTTACGGGAAAGCATAAGTGAAGCATTACTAGCGAGCCTTTACACCACATTGTAATATCGTAATACGCGTCCTCCCTTAACGATATAAAGTGAGTCGTATCGCGCTTTTTAGCTTTACAGCCTAGGAGTCGCTTAAGCCCATTATGAAAGCCCTTAACTAATACTGCCACACGAACTCTACCACAAAATACAATGTGCCTCAGCTCTCCGCACACTCCCCTGATGTACTGGATAAGCTCCTCTACAACTTGGAAGACGTCGACTTCCCCACCTGCACATATGTAAATCTCTCTAGAATTCACCCTGATAACTTTAACATCATCTAAGCCTAGTGACTTGTTATAGTGCTCTACAAGAGCCCTAACCGCCTTAGTTGCCTTAGTACAATTAAGCTTTAGCTGCTCCTTTAGCATAAACTCTAGGTGTATGTAAATCTTAACGCTCTGTCCACGATTAAAACCGGACCCTTTACAATCATCTCCTCGGTACAGACCTCTCACCCCTAACAACAATTTCGTATGCTATATGCCCAGTAAAGCAAGATCTGAGATATTACTTGAATCAATTAAATATATAGATTTTCATTTTCGCATAATTGATATTATTGAATATTGCTAAGTCAATAAACATTTATTCTATAAACCTAATTAATATCAATATATAATCAAATAGATGTGAAAGATCAATCAAGGTTTTGGAGGATAATCGAGTAAATATTCGAGAGGAAGGTATTTTAAGTTACACAGCTTAATTAGCACAAAAGGTCATAAGGGGCATTGCGTATGACAGTTGCGATACTACTCTCGGGATTAGAGTATGATAGGCAATTGCTATTCCTCAAGGAGTTTAACCCAAAGAGAGTTTACATACTCGTGAACACGAAAATTATCACTAACTATAACGAAGAAATTCAGCAGAAAGTCAACGAAAACGTCAAGCTACTAAAGGAATTCCTCGACAAGAATCCCTTCATGGAGGTTCACGTGGTAAAAGTTGACTATTTTGAACCGTACGCTGTCTTCGAGGAGCTTCTCAGGATAATGCGCGAGGAGGTTGAGAGGAGGAAGGAGGAGGTAAAGGTGTGTGTAGTTGGAGGTTTAACTCCGCTTAGAATCTACGCGCACTTAGCCGCTTCGGTTTTCTACCCTAATGTACAGACGATTTACGTATACGGTAAGGAGTATTACCCACCATTGAAAGAGCCGCCCTACCAGCTTGTAAAAGGTGTTTGGCGCCTTGAAATAATACCTCCAATCCCACTGATGAATTTTAGGAGACTTGATAGGTATGAAAGAGGTATTTTGATAGCTCTTCTTGAAGCTGAGGGCGTAATAAAGACTGCTCCTAGGAAAAGGACTGCAGAACTTTTAAAACGATTAGTAGAATTAGGCTTCATCTCGAGCGAAGAAGCAAAAACTCGCAGTGCATCAACCCGCGTAGGGCAGGCGCTTAGAAAGCTTGAGGCGCTTAAGTTCGTAAAGGCGGGCGCCGAAACTGGGACCTGTGAGTTAACGGAAAGCGGGAAGCTAGCTGCGACAATATGTAAAGTTTTAGCAGAAAAAATGAATTAGTAGCATTATACTCTATAACGAGTTAAACTTCACTTTATACGCCCTGCTTTCTCTTATCCTAGCGATGGGCTTAAGATATGCATCGAGCTTTGACAAAGCGTTAGATACTAAACTATCCACATCTACGTCGGTTGAGTTTAGGAACACGCATCCATACTCGACGAACATCTTCTTAATTAAAACGTAA
Organism: uncultured Thermofilaceae archaeon; assembly: GCA_964489665.1. Classification (GTDB taxonomy): domain Archaea; phylum Thermoproteota; class Thermoprotei; order Thermofilales; family Thermofilaceae; genus CAZAZN01. Next base: position 2,024 of record CAZAZN010000077.1, on the reverse strand, counting down.
TAGTATGTATGTCTTACCAATTCGAGGAAGTCTCTCCTATCATAAGCTTCACGAGCTGTGAAGTGATACCTGGGGTATATCCTTTTCAACGCGGTTTTTACGTCACAGTCCAGATAGAACACTATGTGGGGCTTTGGAAAGTCCTTATTTAAGAAGGATATTATGTTAATATCCACGCCCTCCGCCATCTGGTAGGCTAAATTTGAGTGTATGTAGCGGTCCACAACGACTATGAAGCCCCTCTCTAAGTGCGGTAAGATGAAATTCTTTACGTGTTCCGCCCTATCCAGAACGAAAAGCAAGAGGGTTTCAGCCTCGAACGAAGGCTTCCTCCTGCCCTGCAGTATCTCTTTAACTAATCGCCCGTACTGGCCATTCGTAGGCTCGTAGGTGTAGACAGCTTGAATTCCCAGCTTCCCGTACCTCCTATTGATCTCCTTAACCAATTTCTTCGAAAACGTCGTCTTACCACTACCCTCTATGCCCTCGACAGCTACCAACAGGCCCGACATATATCTCGTTAAATCGTTCATTATCTCTCAACAATTATTGTTGCTCTAATCTCTATTATGTATATATCTGACCTATTAGGTGAAGGTATGCTAAAAGAAGAGTCTTACAAAATCCTTGATTTGCACGATCTATCTAGCCGCGAACGCGATCAATTGATTACCTTGACATTATGTAGCATCCTTTAAAGCCTCTTCTAGCTACGGAAAGTTACGTGCTTGGCCCTAAGGATCTAAAGAGGTTTATTGAACAGAAGGAGGTGGACGCTGAGGTATTAGAGCTGAGCAAGCAGGTAGCGACGTCTAGCCAGGCCGCCAGCGCGCTAGGGGTCTCCGAGAACGTAATCGCTAAGACCGTAGTTTTAGTAGCGGATGACGGAGAGCCTATACTCGTGTTTTTGGCTGGTAGTAAGAGAGTTAAGCAAAAATGGCTCGCAAGGAAGCTCGGTAAGAGGAGGCTTAGACTTGCTAAGAGAGGGGAGGTTGAGGAGATAACCGGCTACCCGGCTGGAGGCGTTCCGCCAATAGGGCTAGCTAAGAAGCTACGCATGGTAGTTGACGAGGAGCTGCTAAGCAGGGAGTACGTGTACGCTGGCGGTGGATCCGATAGGCACTTGCTTAAGGTCAGGCCTAGCGACGTCGTAAGACTTAACAACGCGTTAATCTTAAAGTTGCCGTAAAATATCCCTTGGCAGACCCCCGCTTAAGGCGATGATAGAAAGTCGGTGCTCTGACGCGTGATGAGAGCGGCAAAAGCTGAGCCTTAGGGGATTACCTCTACAGTGTTATTGAAGGGAGGATACTTAAGCTCCCTTAGCTCAACTACGCCATCCTCAACTAGCTCCTTAACGTCCTCGGCGATCTTGGCTAGAACCTTGAGGAGGGTTACCGTCATGTCGCAGACGAGCTTAAAGCCTTCCTCGCCCCAAAGCCTCTCGATGTGAGCGTATAGGCAGCATCCCCCGCACAGGTTGAAGTGCTCGCAGCTAGTGCACGGCTCCCCTATACCCACCTTCTTCAGGGTCGACGGCGTATCACGCGATATGTGACCGCATACGGCCCAGTCCTCATAGACGGCTATCGGGCAGGCTAGTACGCGCCCATCCGTCGATATCGCGTAGGCCGTTGATCCAGCTCCGCAAGGCGGCCTATCAAGAGGTTTACCGGTTAGTAGCGAGTATAGCAAAGCTTTAAAGGGGGCTATCCCCAGTACCTCGCCCTTTTTAGCCCTCCTAAGCCACATGCTTGCTAACTTCCGCAGGCCTGGGTAGTAGCTATCCCTGCACCACTTCTCGACGTCCCACCTCTCGCACCACACGACGTTTAGTTGCCAGTGTACGTGGTCGAATAGGCCTAGCGAGAGGAGGTGTAGTACGTCTCTTGCGATGTCAGTGAGCTCGCTAGCTACCATGCGCGCCACTAGGTCGCCCTTGAAGCCCACGCTTCTGAGCCACTTAGCGGCTCTTAGTACCGCGTCGTAGGTGCCGGGTCCCCTGTAGCGCTCGGTAACCTCCT
>CAZAZN010000076.1:0-6134 GCA_964489665.1 uncultured Thermofilaceae archaeon | reverse complement strand
TACCCCGCGGGCACCCGTACCCCCTAACCTCGACCACCTTGCCCCCACGCTTGATGATCTCTATCGTGCAGCCGATCGGGCACACAATGCACGTAACCCTTATCTTCTCAACCTCCCCGCTCACGCCGGAACCACCTCTAGCGTAAGCCTATCCCCGACGCGAGCTAGCGACGACCTACTAAGCTTAAGCCTTATCATCTCAGCGGGCCTAACCACGGGCGCCTTAAGCTCCAGCCCCGCCTCGGGGAGCCTCACTAGAACGTTCCTCTCAGGGCGCCTAACCCTAGCGTACAGGATGACATCCCTCTCGCAGCTAAGGTACTGCGGGACAGCGAGCCTAACGTTCCTCCCCTTAACCAGGGGTCTCCACTCAGTAGTGGGTATGCCCTCGTTGTCGACGAAGAGCTTAGCGCTCTCGGCAGCCCACTCCCCCTGCTCGACGACGTAATCAACCAGGTCGTTGATCACCAGAGCGTTCCCGGCTACGAAGACTCCGGGTATGGATACGGTCTCTAGGTAGTCGTTGACGACGGGCCCTTTAGTGGCGGGGTCTATGAGCACGCCAATCTCCTCTAGGAGCCTGACGTACGGCACTAGGCCAGCGGCTATTATCACGGTATCGCACGGCAGCCTCCTCTCGGTGCCCGGCACGGGCTTGAGCTGCTTGTCGACCTCTACGACCACCACGGCCTCGACCCTAGACTTTCCCTCGATTCTCGTAACCGCGTGGCTGAGGTAGAGGGGTATGCCGAAGTCCTCTAGACACTGGACGATGTTCCTCGTTAGCCCGCCGGGGTAGGGCATTATCTCTATCACAGCCTTGACTCTAGCTCCTTCGAGGGCGAACCTCCTAGCCATTATCAGCCCGACGTCGCCCGAGCCTACGATCACGACTTCCCTGCCGGGCATCACTCCGTAGAGGTCCATCATCGCCTGCGCCTCACCAGCCGTGTAGACCCCCGCGAGCCTCTTCCCAACGATCCCAATCTCGAATACGTGGCGCTCCCTAGCCCCCGCCGCGTATATGATCGTGGTGGCCGATACGTCGAAGACCCCTTTTCTCGAGACGACCCTAAGCCTCTTCTCCAGGTCAGAGACGATCCTAGCGTTGAGCACGTGGGCGCCCGTGTAGTGCTCCACGCCTAGGTCCTTGAACCTCCTTATCAGGCGGTAGATGAACTCCGTGCCCGTTAGGTCCTCCTTGAAGTAGTGGATGCCGAAGCCTGGATGCACGCACTGGAGGGGTATCCCGCCCACGCGCTCCCTGTTCTCGAGTAGGAGCACCTCCAGCCCTAGCTCCCTAGCCCTTATAGCCGCCGCTAGCCCAGCAGGGCCCCCGCCCACGACTACTACGTCGTAGCTACCCCGCACCCTTCTCACCTCTAAGCAGGACCTTAACGTCGCCTATGCCGTACTCCGTGCCGGGCCCCCTCTGCGTCACCCTCCAGAGAGGCACCCCGGTCTCCCTAGCGATTATCAGGGCTACCCTTATCCTGCAGAACGAGCCCTGACAGGGGCCAAACATCGAGAACGTCCTGAATTTCACGCCGTCAAGCGTTATCGTGCGCACCCCAATCCTCCTCATCCTCTCGATCGCCTCGAGCACCTCCGCCTCGGTAACGCACTCGCACATACACACCACGTTGCCGTACCTCGGGTCCTCTCGCACGAGCCTGCGCTGCTCCTCAAGCGGCAAATCCCTAAACCTCCTTATAGCCCTCCTATACGGGTTCCACCTCCTCTTCTCAAGGAGCCTTACTCCGAGCTTCTCCTTGATGAGCTCCCTAACGTAGTGAGCTATCGCGGGCGCCGCCGTAAAGCCAGGGGACCTTATCCCAGCGACGTCCACGAACCCCCAGGGGTCGTCGTAAGCCTCGATAATCCACCTACCGTCCGGGGGCTCGGGCCTTAGGCCAGCGAACGTCCTTATAATCATCGACTTAGGCGGGAGTTCCCTAACGAGCCTCCTACCCCACTCCAGCACGTACTCGATCCCCTCCCTCGTGGTCGAGGTATCCTCCTTAGCGCCTGGGGGGAGATCCTCGGCCGTAGGCCCCACCATCAGCCTGCCCTCGGGAACCGTCGTGATCACATAAACGCCCTTAGTCTTTGGAGTAGGGGTCGGATGGAGGATCCTTCTAATCTTAGGCCCCGCCCTCTCGTCGAACAGGCAGTACTGCCCCCTCCTAGGCCGTATGGTGAAGCCGCCCACGCCAGCCATCCTAGAGATCTCGTCGGCGTAGAGGCCCGCAGCGTTAACCACTATGTCCGCCTCAAAGAAGCCCCTACTTGTCTCAACCCCCTTAACCTCGCCCCCCTCCACCTTAACGCCTGTAACCCTCGCCTCTGTGTATAGCTTAACCCCGTTCTCTACGGCGTTCTCAACGATCGCTATGACCGCGGCGGTAGGCGCTATCTTGCCAGCAGTTGGAGCCCATAGGGCGCCAGCGGCGTCTGGGTTCACGCTGGGCTCCAAGTGCAGGAGTTCGTCGCGGTATACTAGGCGGACTCCGGGGACCCCGTTCCTAATCGCGAGGCGCAGGTAGTACTCGCAGGTCTTCAGGTCCTCCTCGCTTAGGGCCACCATGAGCTCTCCGGGGAACTCGGCCGGGATCTCCAGCTCCTTAACCCACCTGTGCCATAGCCTATTGCCGCGTACGCATAGCTTAGCCCTAAGCGGGTACCTGTCTGGATCGTCCTCGTGGCCTGGGTGAATAATCGATGTGTTAGCCTTGCTAGCTCCCCATCCGACGTCGACCTCCTTCTCCAGCAGGTAGACGTCGAGGTTCTCGTACCTGCTAAGCACCCTAGCGATGCAGGAGCCCACTATCCCAGCTCCGATGATCGCTACCCGGTACCTAGCCACCTCCCGACACCTTCAGCAGGGGACGCGTTACTCGAGCCCGTAGGCCCAGGGCACCTCCTTAGCCCACCCTAGAGCTCGCTTAACCGCGGCCTTCCAGCCCCTGTAGAGCCTCTCCCTAGTCTCCGGGTCCATCCTAGGCTTGAAGACACGCTCCACCCTCCAGTTCCTCCTAATCTCGTCGAGGCTATTCCAGAAGCCAACCGCGAGGCCTGCCAGGTACGCGGCTCCGAGAGACGTTGTCTCGAACACCACAGGCCTCCATACCTCTATGCCCAGTATATCGGCCTGGAACTGCATTAGGAAGTCGCTCCTAGCGGCCCCGCCATCCGCCTTAAGCCTCGAGACCTTCATCCCCGTATCCGCCTCCATGGCCTCTACGACGTCGCGGGTTAGGTAGGCTATGGCCTCTAGGCAAGCTCTTGCGATGTGCCTCCTCTGAGTCCCCCTTGTAATCCCTATGATCAAGCCCCGGGCATGCATGTCCCAATAAGGCGCTCCTAATCCGACGAATGCTGGGACGAAGTAAACGCCTCCCGTATCCTCGGCCGCCTCAGCTAGCGGGTCTATCTCCGGGGAGACCTCTATCAGCTTAAGCCCGTCCCTAATCCACTGTATCGCAGCCCCCGTGATGAACACGCTGCCCTCGAGCGCGTACCTCGCCCTACCCTCCTCGAGCCCGTAGAACACGGTAGCTAGGAGGTTGTGCCTCGACTCGACGGGCCTATCCCCAGTGTTCATTAGGATGAAGTTGCCGGTTCCGTAGGTGCACTTAAGCTCGCCTACGTCGAAGCCTACCTGGCCGAAGAGAGCCGCCTGTTGGTCTCCAGCGTCACCGCAGACGGGGACTTCGACGCCGCCTAGGATCTTGGTAACCTCGGGGCCCGTGTAGCCGTAGATCCTCCTATCGCTGGACGGCCTGGGGAGCGGGAGGATGTCGCGCGGTATCCGGCCCTCGATCTCGAGCAGTTCGTCATCCCAGTCGAGCCTATGGATGTTGAATATCATCGTGCGGGACGCGTTGCTATAGTCTACTACGTGGGCGCCGCCCCGCTCCGGCGTCTGGACCTCCCTGCTCCCACGCGTGAGGTTCCATATAAGCCAAGTATCGATGGTGCCGAAAACAGCCTCACCCCTCTCAGCCTTCTCGCGGAGCCCCTCGACGTTGTCTAGGAGCCACCATATCTTAGTGCCCGAGAAGTACGGGTCGGGTACGAGCCCCGTCTTCTTCCTAATGACGTCGAAGTACTCCTCGCGCAGCTTCTCGACGAGGGGCGCCGTGCGCCTACACTGCCACACGATCGCGTTGTAGACCGGCTTCCCCGTCCTTGGATCCCAGATGATAGTGGTCTCCCTTTGGTTCGTAACGCCTATGGCCGCTATCTCCCGCGTATCAACCTTCGTCTTCTCCAGAACCTCCTTTATCACGAGCTTCGTATTCTCCCGTATCTCTAGGGGATCGTGCTCAACCCAGCCGGGCTTAGGGTATATCTGCCTATGCTCTCGGTAAGCGCGGCCCCCCGGAACCGGCAGTCCTTCCCTCGTAAAGAGCATCGCACGCGTGCCCGTGGTTCCCTGGTCGATGCTTAAGACATACTTCTTCTCGACTACCACGCGACCCCCCGGCTACCGCCCTCAGCTATACACTTTACAAAAATGTCTTTAAAATATTTAATTGAGGGCGGAGAACCGTAAGGAACGCTCCTCTACTCCATCCCCCACTTCATTCTTTTAAGCGCTAGCGGCACCGCTACGACGCTCCACGCTGCGAGCATGACGGCCGGCATCGTGGGGTTAAAGCACGTGTACCGGTAGCCGACCACCCACCTAGCTAGCTCAGTGAGCGAGACGGTAGGCACGGCTAGGAGGGGTAGGCGCAGCGGCTCCGGGAGGGCTGTTAGCGGATAGTACACGGGAGGTAGGACGACGGTTAGGGTGTTGAGGGGGTTAGTTATCGCCGAGATGTTAGTCGGGTTCTTAATCCTGAGCACTATGGCTAGGCACGTGAAGGCGCCTAGTACTAGGGCTAGCGGCGTTAGGAGTAGCAGCGCTGCGACGGCTAGCGGGGGTATGCCGGCTACCCACGCTATTAGGATCGCCGGCCCTATGTCGACCGCTAGGAGCCAAGGAACGTGGCCGAGCACGTGGCCAGCGAAGTATACGGGGAGCGAGACGGGGGAGGCAACGAGCCTCTCGTACTCGTACTCTATCTTCTCCCATCCTATGCTCTGAGCTATGAGGTTCAAGCCAGTGCCCCAGGCCCCGGCTACTAGCCAGGCTATCGCCATGTTCTTTAAGGCCTCTACGCCGCCCCAGCTCAGCATTATTAGGGCAAAGCCCACCGCCGTTATGAGGCTCTGGAAGAGCCAGAGCGGCTGCCTAACCATCCACTTAGAACTCGGGACGGCTATTCCAAGGACCTGCCTAAGCTGCCTCAACTCGCCCACCCCTGCGCAGGTAGAGGAAGGCGTCCTCGAGCCCAACCCTATCGACGCCTAGCACTACGCTATCCGGCCCCAGCTCCTCGACGAGCCTAACCGCCTCCCTGTGGGTCCTAGCGTACAGGATCACCCTATCCCCGACGTCCACGCTCGCAGCGCCCAGCCTCAACGCCTTCTCGGTCTTCTTGACGACCACCCTGTAGCCGTAAGGCAGCCTCTCGACCAGCTTCCTCGGCGGCTCGCAGGCTATGGTCCTCCCCTCGTTGACGAAGACGACCTTATCGGCCAGCATCTCCGCCTCGTGCATGTCGTGGGTCGTTAGCAGTATGGTAGCTCCCCCCGACACCAGCTCCCTAACCGCCTTCCAGACCACGTGCTTAGCCTCGACGTCTAGCCCTGTCGTCGGCTCGTCGAGGAACGTGAGCCCAGCTTCAGGGGCTAGGGCCATGGCGACGGCTACCCTAACCCTCTGCCCGCCGCTTAGCACCCAGCAGATCCTGTTCCTATCCTCCCAGAGGTCGAGTAGCTCTAGCCACCTCCGCGCCTGGGCGCTAGCCTCCCTTATCGACCACCCCCTAGCCACAAGGCTCCACTTAACGCACTCGAAGGGGGTTAGGTTCACCGGCGCCCTATAGCCCTGGGGCATGTAGGAGATCCTCCTCCTAACCTCCCTGTACTCCCTAACGACGTCGAAGCCCAGCACGTGGGCGCGGCCCTTAGACGGCCTAAGCACCGTCGACAGGATCCTAATCGTAGTGGTCTTCCCGGCGCCGTTAGGCCCCGCTAGCACCGCTAGCTCCCCCTTCTCGACGGCGAACGTCGCGTCCAGT
>CAZAZN010000075.1:0-6187 GCA_964489665.1 uncultured Thermofilaceae archaeon | reverse complement strand
ACCTATGGGACTTCAACGCAGTAAAACTATACCTACCACTAAGCCAAGTACCGCTGAGCGTGCTAGCGCTAGAGGGTAGAGAGGCCGTGCACGTCGCTTACACGCTTACTCAGATGCCTTACTTCTACAGCGCTATAGTTGGCGAGAAGGCAGCGGTGGTGTTCTACCAGCTACCATGCCCCTTCCTATCGCGGTTTTATAGGGTGTTATCGGAGATTGGGGAGGTGGGGGTAGAGGCGCCGCTCGGAGTACTGTGCCTTGATGAGAGGTACTTGAGGAGGTGGGTTCCGCGCTACCCAACTTACTTCAAGGAGGGGAGGTGGGTTCTAGTTAAAGGAGTGGAGGCCGAGACACCTGAAAGGGGGTGTTAAGGCCGATAGCTGGTAGACACGTTCAAAAGCTCGAGCGGCTTCCTACCCCGGTGGCGTAGTTGAGGGCGTTAGCCTTCGCTAGAAGCGTCTCCGAGTACGTTAAGACTAAGGGTGTGAGCGTAGACCCCTGGGGCCTGCTACTAGGGCTTGGCTTCACTAGGGAGAGCCCCTATATCGCCCTCTACCATCTAGAGAGGCTAGGCTTCGTGGATAACGGGAAGCTTACGGAGAAGGGCCGCGAGCTAGTCGACATAGCTCTAACCCTCGCAAACATAATCGTTGAGGACTCCCCAGGGTACTGGCCCTCGTACAGCAAAGTGTTGGGACACGCGCTGTACATACTAGTGGACTGGAGGACGTCCATGAGAAGCTCGGAAGAAGCACTGGAATACGCTAAGCGGCTGCTCAAGACGCTACGTAGGCTTAAGGAGGAGGACGAGGAGCTGTACCGGGACGTGATGATTAGGCTACCTAGGTACGACTTCGAGGACGAGAGTGACCCTCTAACCCTCATTAAGGAGCTGAGGGATGTTAGAGAGGGAGCTAGGCATAGGGGTTAGCAACTACATAAGCTCTTTCTGCCACTCGGTATTTCGCATAGAGCCGTTCGAGTCCTGCCCCCTATCCTGCCTGTACTGCTACGGGAGATGGTACTGGAGGGGGAGCGCGGGAGTTAGGGCCATCGCCATAAGGGCGTTTGAGAAGGCTGCTAAGCTCCTCGCCCACGTCGAGGCTCCTCTTATCCCGTTTAGGCTAGCTACACTATCGGAGCCCCTAGCCTTAAGGGAGGGCGTTAGGCTAACCGCGAAAGTGCTCAGAATAGCGTTGAGGTGTAGGGTTCCGGTGATACTGAATACTAAGACCGCGGCGTTCTGCGAGCCACAGGTTAAGGATCTAGTCGTGAAGGCCGGCTCGAGCGGGTTGCTGCTACTTCAAGTCTCGGTGCCGTTTCTTAGGAGGGAGACGGCTAAGGTTCTCGAACCATTAGCTACCGACCCGGAGTCTAGGCTCCGTGCCATAGAGAGGGTTTCAAGCGACGTCCCGGTCGCGGTAAGGGTCCAGCCCCTAATACCCGGCGTGAACGATTCGCTTGAGGAGCTGAAAGAGCTATTAGACGAAGTACGCTCCGCCAGGGCTAAGCACATAATCGCTGAGTCCGTGCGGCTAACGCCGCTAGAGGCTAGGGCCCTGGAGGGCGCCCTCGGCGTAAACCTACGCTTTAGCCAATGGGAAAGGTACTCGTTTACGGGAGGTGACGTTAGGAGGCCGCCGCTAAGTTGGCGCGTAAAGGTAATGGCTGGGTTAAGGAGGCTGGCGGCTAGGAGCGGACTTACTTTCGGGACCTGTAAGGAGGGCCTCCTCTTCCTCCACGACTCGCGTGATTGCTGCGGCTTTAGGTACCTAGAAGAAGCAGGTTATAGGCTTACTCTATATGAGCTCTGGGTTAAAGGTCGCTTCGACCCACAAGTTTTAGGAGAAGCATGCGAAGAAGAGTGTGAGCTACTATGCGGTGAGAGGCTGGTAAAATACCCACGCTTTTACAGGAGAGTACTGATTAAGCATGAACGAAGGCTATTTAAAGTAGTAAGTAATAAGGACATACTTTCTATCCTAATTCAAAATCGGGCTCCGCATTAAATTAAATAAGTTATGTTATAAAACCCGCTAAGCATTAATCCATTTAGCCAAAAACAAGTAAAGATTCCTGTAGACCCCCTATCCGACGTAAAAATCTCTTTTCATAACGGCTAGTGCTATGGGTGAAGCTACATAGGTATTAGGAAAAGATTTATTAAAGGCGATATTTTAGCTTGAAGCGGGGTAAGTAAACATGGCGGAGAAGTTTGGTCCCAAGCTTACCAGCAGTGAGTATGAAATACTGAAAGCTGTCCCACTTTCCCAAAACTATACCCAGGTAGCTGAGAAGGCTAAGTTCAGCGTTGCCTACGTTTCTAGGAAGCTTAAAGCGCTTAGGGAGAAGGTTACGTTTAGGGCTATCTTCGACTTAGAGGCTATAGGCCTTAAGCAAATGTTGATCCTAGCGGAGTATGATCCAGAGTTCGCCGCTAGCATTAAGGAAGTTAAGATACCGTTCATCCTGTTCGTAGCCCACTTAGTTAGCGGTAAGAAGGACTACCTATGGCTTCACGTAGCGCCGCCAGCTGAGAGGAGCGACGAGTTCGTAGACTGGCTTCAGCTAAAGATCTTAGAGAAGCACGTCGTGGAGGACTTCTACACCTGGAGACCTGATACCGCCATGCTAACGACCTACGAGAACGGCTACGTGGCTGGCGACCTGGAGAAGCTCGGGGAGGTGTACGAGACGGTCAGCACGGAGAGGCCTAGGGCTAAGATCAGGAGGATCCCGGACGAGATAGACCTATGGTTAATGAACATCTTAATGGAGTACCCGTTCACGAAGCTATCTAGGGAGGCCGCTAAGGAGGGCATTAGGCAGCAGGTAGCCTCCTACCACCTCATAAGGCACGTGAGACCGCTATGGCTGTACAACGTAGTTAGGCTAAAGATAGACCCCGACCAAGTCCCGACTAAAGTCTACTACTTTGGGACGAGCGATAACGAGAGCGCTAAGAGACTAGCCGCCACGCTGGTGCAGACGCCCTACGTGCCGGTAAGCTTTGTCGAGGGTAACAAGGTATTCGCGTACACGACCATTCCAACGGGGCTTGAGATGAAGCTCGTTAGGAGCGTTAGGGCTATAGATTCTGTCGAGGAGTTCAACGAGATAGCCGCTATGGAGAAGGATCTCATACTCGAGATCACGAGGCCGTTTGGCAGGGACGTAGGCGGCGGGCGCTGGATAATGGACCGCTTCTACCAGGCTGTTAGGGCGCTAAGGGTTAAGAAGGAGGAGGCCTAGGCTACCTAAAGAGCCAGGAGCGTTTTGGCCTGTTAAGCTCCCTCGCGCTCGCTCCCTCTTTTTTACCGTACTTGAGCCCCTTGACTATAGCTACGGGCACCCCCTCACTCCCCCCTCCTTTAACTAGATCGGCGGCGGCAGCTACCTCGTCAGCGAGCGCTATCCGCTTAACCTTTAGGACGTACCCCTTGAGGTCCCTAAGCCCCCTATAGTCCCTGAAGGGGTCAAGCCCCGCTACGCCTATCGCTACGTCTACCTGCCCTAGCCTGAAGGGCCTGCCCTGGGTATCAGTTATAACTACCGCCACGTCCCTCCCGGTTAGCTCCCTAATCCTCTCCCTAATCCTCCTAGCGCTAGCGTCCGGGTCTAGCGGAAGTAGTACGGCAACTTCCTCGGATCCCTCGACGTTTGAGCGATCTACGCCGGCGTTCGCGCATACAGACCCTAGCCTAGATACGACTATCAGCTTGCCTGGCGCGACTTTAAGCACTTCCCGCGATTCCCTTATTATCACCTCGACTAGCCTAGGGTCCTTCCCGCAGGCCTTAGCTAGCCTTAAGGCCCTAGGGCTCGGCTTCACACTGCTTAAGTTAACTACCCTTCCCTCAGCCTTAGAGACTACCTTAGAGGACACTACCACTACGTCTCCGTCCTCTATCTCAACGCCCTCCTTAGCAGCGCAGCTAACTATCAGCTCGCCTAAGTCGTCGCCGGTCTTGATCTCAGGGAGAGTCGTGAGGCCTATTATTCGAACCTCTACGGGCATCTCCACCAGGTACCTTGAGCAGCATCAATGCTATGGCCATTGCGCTTAGAGGATTTTTCTCTTTTTTTATAAAAATATAGCGAGCTATGCTTTAAACGCAAAACGAGGTAGAAGGGAGTTAGCGCTCGAAAATAAGTATATATGCTGCATAGCACGTCTGTTAGTGCTAAGGTGTTAACCATGCTAGTAGCTCGAGAGCACCTCTGGGAAGAGGAGGGGGGGGAGGAAGAGGAGGAAGAGTGGGAGGAGTTAGAGGACATGTGGGAGGAGGAAGAAGAGGAGGAAGAGTTCCCCGAGGAGCTGGAGGAGGAGTGGGAGGAAGAGGAAGAGGAGGAATGGGCTTAAAGCCCCTCCCAGCTAGCGATGGGGCTATCACTTAAGCCATCGGAGCTTAAGATCGTTAGGGCTATCCCCAAGGCGTTAACGTACACGGATATCGCTAGGAGGGCCGGTTTTTCCCTTCCGTATGTAACGGCTAAGGTTAGGGAGTTAATGGCTAAGCTGGAGGTAGTGTTTGACGTGAACTTCGAAGCGTTAGGGCTCGTGAGGACGTACCTTCTTGCTAAATGCGACGGTAAGCTGCTGGACAGGATTAGGGAGCTGGGACGCCTTCCATACGTGTTGGAGGTGTATAGGGCGTCGGGCTGCGGGAAGGAGAACATCTTCGCTAAGCTCCTAACGCCTGACCCTAGCGCTGCGCTCGAGGGCGCGCCCGTGAAGGCGGTAAAGACTTGGACCTCGTGTGCAGCTACCTCTTGGAGGCCCGACTTAAGTCCGCCGATCGTAGAGGGTCGGGAGGCGGTGGTGGACTGGCGCGCCTTTAAGTCCATCATCAACTCGGAGTTCGAGTTTGAAGAGCAGCGCGCTCCAGCTAGGCTGGATGAGAAGGATCTGGTGATACTTAGGGAGAAGAGGAAGTACCCCTTTAAGCCGCTTAGCGACATAGCTAGGGTCCTCGGCATCTCCCAGCAGCTAGCGTCATACCACTATAGGAAGCACGTCATGCCGCTCTGGACTTACAACGAGGTTAAGGTTAGGAGCAATGGCCCCCTAGTGCTCTTAGAGGTTAGGTTAGCGGACTGCTACGCTGGCTTCAGAGTTATGAGAGCTCTCTCGACGATCCCCTGGCTAAGGGAGTGCATACTCGCGGCGTGTGGGTCTAGGATAGTTGCAGAGCTTGCGGCGTCGGCTAAGGAGCTTGCAGAGCTCTACGAGGCACTGGGCGAGGTTGATTGCGTAAAGGAGGTTAGGCTGCTGGCGTGGCTTCACGAGAAGGTGTATGAGGATCCCCTACCGCTTCTCGAAGGGCTTAGGGAGTGGGGCTGGGACCTAAGTCCCCTTAGAGAGGCTTGGAGGATGCTTACCTCGTAACCGTGGTCGACGCTATGAGCTGGTAGAGCTCCCTAGCCTTAGAGTTCTCCTCGAAGTGGCGCCTAATGGGGTCTATCAGCTTTATCAGGTAGTCGGCTAGCGCCATCTTCAAGTCGAGCGGGTGCACCTTGCCAGTTACATAAGCCTTCTCTAGCTCCTCGTAGCTGTAGAAGGTTATGGGCCCTCCGTATTTCCGCTCAACGGTGAACTCCTTAAAGGCCCTGAACACTATCTCCCTAGCATAGGCCAGTATCGGGTTGTTCTCGGCAGTCCTAGGCGGGCAGTAGGCCTTCCTTATCTTCCTCCTAACGACATCGGGGCTATCGTGGACGAATATACAGGTCTCGGGCTTCGACTTCGACATCTTCGAGGCTATAGCGGCATCTATCCTAGAATCCTCGTCGTAGCCTACCCTGCTGCGCGGCGGCTCCCCAAGCCCCGGTATTATCGGGTGATGAACCAGCACGGGCTTGCCGTTTACGCCCCCCTCGTAGCCGAGTAGCTTGTAGAGAGGCTTACCGTAGAACGGGTCGACCTTCTCCGCGACCTCTCGCGCTAACACATTAACCTTCCTTTGGTCAAGGCCGAGCTGGCAGATGTCGACCTGCATGTGGAAGATATCGGCGCACTGCATCGACGGGTAGAAGTAAAAGGCGGTCGGGTTAGATCCCGCGTCGAGCCGCCCAGCTATCGTCAGCGCCCGCCTAGTTCTAGTTATCGTGTGGTTCTTAGCTATGAGGAGGACCTTCCTCCAGTACTCCGGGTCATCGAAGAAGTCCTTGTGCCAGACAACCTCCA
>CAZAZN010000074.1:0-6263 GCA_964489665.1 uncultured Thermofilaceae archaeon | reverse complement strand
CTCCAGCGCTCGCCATAGTAGGCGTTACCGTATCCCTCACGAGGGCGTTTAGCAGCCTAGCACTGCTCTCATCCCGACTAGCTAGCCACCGGATGATTAAGTCCGCTAGGACTGGCACGGAGAGGAAGAGCGACACTAGTCCTCCAGCTAGGGCCTCTAAGGTCTCCTTAGCCTCTTCGGTGACCACTACCGGCGGCTTCCTGCGCTTAAGCTCACGTACGGCCCTAGCCGCTTCCTCCAGCGCGTTCCCCCTAATAGGGGGCATTGACCCGTGCCCCTGAACCCCCTTAAACCTTAGCTTAAACGGGAAGACTCCCTTTTCAGCGGTGTTAACTACGCAGTAGTAGCCTCGTTTCCTTCGGAAGACGAACCCTCCTCCCTCGCTTAGCGTATACTTAGCCCTTAGGGCCTGAGGCCTGTTCTCCACGAGCCAGCCGACGCCCATCCTACCTCCAGCCTCCTCGTCGGCCGTAGCGGCGAACAGCACTCTGAACTCGAGCTCCTCTCGGGCTAGGGCGGCTAAGGCATATACGTGAGCAGCTACTAGCCCCTTACAGTCTAGGGCGCCCCTACCCCAGACGTAGCCCTCGGCTATCTTCCCGCTGAACGGCGGATACTTCCAGTCGCCCTCGCCGGCTGGCACAACGTCGAGGTGGGATAGCAATAGGACGAGGGGCTCTCCGTCCCCTACGCTAGCTAGCACGTTCCCCCTACTGGGCGCGCTCTCAACCACTTCGGCGCTGATCCCCAGCTCGCCAAGCCTCTCGGCCACCAGCTTAGCGGCCTCTAGCTCATTCCCAGGAGGGTTCGTCGTATCTATCCTTATGAGCTCGGACAGGAACTTGGCTATCTCCTCGCCGTCGAACTTCGTGGGCAAGCTCTCACGCCTACCTCGAGACCTGGGGGAGGGCTCCGGGCTTAAGCTCCCTAACTAGGACGCTGCCGTAGCCGACGTAGAGCACCTTGGTGGGCGAGAGGGCTTTGAGGATCTCGGGCCTGTTAGTGGCGACTATGAGCGTTATGCCGTGCTGCCGAGCTACCTTCGAGAGCTTCCTCGCCACCCTCTGGGCGGTTAGCACGTCTAGGTGGGCGGCGAACTCGTCGATCACTATGAGGTTAGGCCTCTCGGCTAGTAGGCTGGCCAGCTTAGCCCTCTCCTTCTGGCCGGTTGAGAGCTCCGAGAACCTAGCCCTGTAGAATACTGCGTCGGTAAGCCCGCTTATGTTAAGCACCTCTATAGCGGCGACCACGTCGCCGAGCTTATTGTACATGTGCTCCAGGAGCGGCTCGTCGCCGAACTTGGGCTCCATCTCGCCGGGTAAGAGCGCTGCTACTCTAACGTTCTCGGGGACTATAACCTCGCCCTCGTCGGGCCTGTACCGGGGGCTGTCGATGCCGAGGGCTGCGCCTATTATCATCCTGAGTAGCGTGGTCTTCCCGGCACCGGATAGCCCCACCACCGCTACGACCTCTCTAGGCTTGATCTCGAAGCTAACGTCCCTGAGCACATACCTCTGAACTATCCTCCTCGTAACTCCAAACGCTCTAAGCACCCTAGCTAACTCCTCGCTTAGCGCGGATATGTCGAGTGCGCTCTCGTACATCTTCGTTAAGCCCTTCGACACTATCGGGCCTGAGAGGGGTACGATGCCTCCATACCTAGGCCTGTACAGGACGCCTCCGTGCTTGCGCGCGTAGGGATCAGTTCTCAGGAACTCCTCTATCCTCCTCTTCGCCTCCTCGGTTAGCGGGTAGTATAGCGCCGGTCTGCCGCTAGCGGTATCCCACATGTACTTGAAGCCTACCCTCTCGAAGAACGGGTGGTAGCGGGCCATCATAGCTATGGTCTCGACGACGTGCTTTGGCTTCCTCATCTCGGGTATCCTACGCTCCCTTATCCACTCAACCGCGGCCCTAACGGCCAGCATCCCCAGCCCATCCCCCCTGTAGTCTGGGTGTACGACGACCCTAGCTATCCTAGCAGCACAGGTGTTACACCTCCTCAACGCCTCCTCCTTAACCTTCTCGCTAAGCAGGTATCGGGCCCTCACTCTGCCGTACTTAGCGGCGAGCTCCCTGAACTCCTTCCTCAGCTTAGCTAGTAGCGCCTCAGGCCAGAAGGTGGGGTAGATCCAGTCCCTGGGGAATACCTTAAGCCTGATGTGCTTCTCGATTATTATCCTCCCGTCCTCTACGATCCTCCTGTGCATCAGCGGTACGGGAGGATCGACCCTAACGTACCCAACTATCCTAGGCTCGAACGGGCTCCTCTTAGCTAGCTCTAAGACTAAGAACCTCGAGGCGGGAAGGGAGCCCTTGATCGCTAGTAGCTCAGCGTCGTCGCAGGGAGGCGCGTTAGCCTCAACTATCCTCCCGTCGGGACACCTCCACACTGCTACGAGCTCCTTCTTAGACGCGTAGTGGTACTGCTCAAGCTCCACTATCGCGGTGTAGTCCTCCAGCGTAGTGGCCTCCCTAGCTAAGATCTCGTACTCGTAGAGGACCTCGCCGGTAACGGGGTCGAGCCTCGGGTAGTGGTACGACTTCCTGTACAGGGGCCATACCTGTACGTAGCTACCGGCCCAGAACCTCCATAGCCTGAAATCCCCCCTAAGCTCGTCCCCTATCTCGTCCGCCTCAACCTTAACCCTATCTCCCTCGTGAATCCACTGCACGACGACTCCTTTCATCCACGCCTTAACCCTCCTTTCCCTAGACTTTACGACGATGAAGCCGTCGCTCCACCTTACGCCCGCCGAGGGGAGCCAACGCCTCTCTACAACCCCTACTAACGTAGCCATTTAATCCACCGGTAAAAACTGAAAAAGCTCATCTTAAAGATTTAACATAATAGCTCCGCCCGACTGCTAGTAGCCGTCTTAGGCGCTTAAGGTAAGTAAACATCCCCGCCTCTAGCGTTAAAAATGCTCTAGTGACACGCGCACAGAACTAAACATATTTTAGCCCGCTAAGGCGGGATCTAGGCGATGAGCGTGAGTTCAAGCCTATCGAAGCTTGAGGAGTTTATCCAGGAGAAGATGGCTAAGACTAAGCTTCCAGGGCTGAGTATAGCGCTCGTATCGGGCGGGGAGGTCGTATACGCTAGGGGCTTTGGGTTTAGGGACGTTGAGAACGGGCTACCGGCAACGCCCGACACGCTGTACGGCATCGGGTCCGTTACCAAGTCGTTTACAGCGCTTGCCATAATGCAGCTCGCCGAGAGGGGAGCGCTTAGCCTAGACGACCCTGTCGAGAAGTTCCTCCCCATAAAGCTAAGGCCCTATGGCGAGCAAGTGAGGATAAAGCACCTACTTACACACTCCTCTGGGATACCGGCGCTAGCGTATGCCGAGGCCCTGATAAGGAGCGTAGTCGGGGACGGGGTAAACTGGCTCCCCATAGCTAGCTACGATGACATGATCTCGTTCCTCTCTGGGGCCGAGGAGTGGGCCGAGGCTAGACCTGGCGAGAAGTTCTTCTACCTTAATGAGGGCTACGTGCTCCTAGGCTACGTAATAGAGAAGGCCTCAGGGATGAAGTACGAGGAATACCTAAGAAAGAACATCCTCGACCCCTTAGGCATGAAGAGGTCCTGCTTTAGTCGAGAAAATCTCGAGAAGCAGCAGGACAGAGCCACGCCGTACGTCTTAGCAAAGGACGGTAGGAGGATACGTAGCACCTACCCATTCGGCATAACGTCAGATGGCGGGCTGATAAGTAGCGTCTTAGAGCTCTCTAACTACGTACGGATGTACCTGAACAAGGGGACGTTTAACGGGAAGCGGGTGGTTAGCCCTGAGAGCATTAGGGAAATGGAGGAGCCTAGGATTAAGGTGCCGTTCGTCTTCATGGGCGACGAGGCCTACGGATACGGCTGGATAATAACTCCCGACTTCCTAGGTCACAAGCTGGTGTGGCACAGCGGGTCGGTGCTGGTTTCCACGGCCTTCGTGGGCTACATCCCCGATAGGGGAATTGGAGCGGCGGTGCTAGCTAACGGGAGCGGCTACTCGCTAACGTACATAGGTATGTACGCGCTAGCTCTAATGCTCGGCAGGGACCCAGAGAAAGACCTACCGTTCATTAGGTTCGATAGGGCGCTCGACATGCTCGCAGGCCGCTACGAGACCTATAGAGGCACGATGAGGGTAGACGTCGTGAGGAGAGGCGACATCCTAGCGTTCGAGTGGAAGGGCAAGTACACCGAGTACGTCGTACCGCTAATACCCGAGGAGATAGGAGAAGAGAGGGCCAAGTTCTTCACCGTGCGGGCTGGGCGTAAGCTAGAGGTCACATTCAGGATGAAGAAGGGGTGTGTAGAACTCCTCTATGAGCGTTACAAGCTTAGAAAGATGGGACCTGCGTTAACCTAGGTTCCTAAGCTTCTCGGCGAGTATCCTAGCCCTACCATACGGTATACCCGCCGCCTTAGTTATCACCCTAAGCGGGATCTTCCCGTCACGGAATGCGAACAGCTTCAGCTCCTCCTTGCTAAGCCTCCTTAAGTCCGGGTGCCTCGGGCTGGGAACCGGCACTACGTCGGCCAGAATCCTTGCGTCGTGGACGCTCGTAGCGCTAGTAGCCCTAACGTTCCTCTCCCCGTCGACGTAGACTATAAGGGCGTGGCCTCGGTGCACCACGACGATGGCGGCTAAGCCCGAGGGGGACGTCGAAGCCCGCTTAAGCGCTGAGTCGTTAAGCTCGACCCCTATAGTCTCCCTGCACTCCGGACAGCGAATGGATATGCGTCGCAAGGGGGTGCACCGCCTGATGCTAAGCATAGGCTCTAAGTAAAAACCTTCACGTCTAGGGTCGTTAGTCGATGAAGTGATACGCTAACGCGCTAAGGTTTATACCTAGCTAAGGTTTATACCTAAAAATCGCATCTACCAAAGCCGATGAGTAGCGAGGAGAAGGGCAGCTTAGTGGCCGCCGTGTTCGCCGGGTCTGCCGTTAGCGCCTTCATAGGGATGGTGGGGATAGCCCTAGGCCCCTTGACCGATATCCTAGCGGGAGCGGTAGCGGGCTACATCGCTAGGGGGTCCATGTGTAGGGGTGCTCTAGCAGGCTTCCTCTCGGGCATGCTAGGCGGGCTATTGCTAGGTATCGCCATAGCCGTGTTGTTGCCCTTCCTGCACATCTATTTCTCAAAGTACCTTGGGCCGCTAGCCCCCTTTCTAAACCTACTCCCGCTAATACCCATACTACTGAGCATTAAGGGGGCCGTGTTCTCTGCCATAGGCGGGATAATAGGGTACCTAATCTACAAGTACTCTAGAGGGACTAGGACTTGAGCTCTAAGTGGCTGGCCGCAGACCTGATCAGGGCTGGCGGCGCGCTAATCCTAGTCTTAGGAGTAGCTGATGCGCTAAAGGCCGCCATTCTACTCTACGCTATATTCACGGCTACCGAGAGCCTCATCAGCGCGCTCCCATTCCTATCCCAGGTCATATCGTGGCTGGGGATAGCCCTGGTCGCCGCCGCCCTCCTCATTACGTTCCCAACGGTAGCGGCGTGCATAGCCTCGAGGCGGGACTTCGAGAAGGTATCCGACGAGGTCCTGAAAGGGGGGTTAGCGCCCGAAACTAGGAGTAGGTGGATGAGATCGGTAACCGTCGAGTTGCTAGCCTCGGTAATATGCGGGGCGCTGCTTACGGCGCTGTGCCTACTCCTGATACTCCTAGGGCTCTCGATGTCGCCCGTTAAGAGGCCTCCAAAGTCGGCGCCTAAGCCTATTAGGAGGAAGGTGACTAAGGGGCCGCCGAGGCGCGAGTTTCCGCCGATAGACAAGGCCCTAAGGCCGGTTAGAGTGAAGCTAAAGGAGGAGGTGCGTAAAGCCTAAGTTCTATGTCCCCTGCTTAGCTGGGGACTCGCTTGAGAGGATGGTTACAACTAGCACTGCTAGTAGCAGTTATAGCGCTAGCAGTAACGTGTATCATTCTCGCTATAAGGATCCTAGTCCCCGTAAGGGTGTTCGTCGGAGGCCCCATATACCCCGTAGCCGAGGGCTTGAAGTTCTGCTTCTCCGGCCGTCCCCGACCCGAGAGCCCAATAGTTAGGGTAACCGTCCACCTAGGCGAGGTCAGGGACGGCAGGATGGATAAGGTAAGAGTTAAGGTTGAGTGCTACCTGGACGGGAGGTATAGGGGGACGCTGAAAGTGGTCTTCTGGGATAGTAGGGGGGAGGTGGTGGCTTCGGGGTCCGCTACGCTGGAGATATCTAGGATGGAGGTTAAGGAGCTTGACATCCCCTTATCCTGGGC
>CAZAZN010000073.1:2066-6483 GCA_964489665.1 uncultured Thermofilaceae archaeon | reverse complement strand
CTCCCGGCCCTTTCTTAGCCGGGAGCGTTCGAGGGGGCCATCGGGGGAGCGCTAGCCCCCTCGACATTCTCCCGGCCGCACCCGGGCCAATAATAATGCACGCTACTACGTTAAATTTTCCTTATGGCTGGCCGAAGTTTAGCTTTTATTTTAAGTCATTCTCGATGGAGGGGGTTAACCTGCTTTACCTGAATATGCCGAGCGTGGAGCGGGTTGTCTCTAAGGCTGTTAGGAGGGTTCTAGCGCGTCAGAGGGGTAGGGTTTACTGTGTTACGCTTAGGAAGCTTCGTAGGGAGTTTGCAGCTATGGGTGTTCTGGTGACGTCTACGCTGGCGGCTGGCTCTACGGTGGCGGACTTCCTGAGGAACAAGTGCAGGCGTGTGGGCGGGTGGAGGCTGGCTTTAATCGAGAG
This sequence comes from uncultured Thermofilaceae archaeon, assembly GCA_964489665.1. Lineage (GTDB taxonomy): Archaea > Thermoproteota > Thermoprotei > Thermofilales > Thermofilaceae > CAZAZN01. Next base: position 6,071 of record CAZAZN010000073.1, on the reverse strand, counting down.
GGGTAGGCACGGTTCGTGGCGCTTCTACTACGTCCGCGATGGAGGAGCGCCCTTCGCGGAGGTGGGAGAGTGAGGCTGAGGTTCGTGGTTGTTGAGGGCGAGGAGGAGAGGGTGGTTGATGAGAGGGAGCTAGCTAGGCTCCTCGTCGAGAGGCTCCTTGAGGTTGAGGAGGGTGGTGGGGGTGAGGATAAAGAGGGTTGAGGTTAGGGAGGGCTTAATCCCGAGGATCTACGTTTACGTGGATAGGCTACCTGACAGGGAGGAGCTTGTGTACGAGCTTCTAGAGTGGGAGGGCACCCACTTCTTAGTGGCTGAGAAGGACGGGTACGTGTCCTACTTCTGCCACTCGCCGGATCCCGAGCACGACGACGGCGGGTTCGGGGGCTCGGTGTTCGAGGTTAGGGTGAAGGGTAGGGGGGTTGTGCGCTACGTTGGCCCGTGGAGTAGCCGGGAGGGCGTGATAAACAGGGTTCTCCTAGAGCACGGTAGGAGGCTTCAGGTGGTTGACGTTTGCTACGTGGTTGAGGGCTGGGGTGTTGGGGTTGCCGCCGCCATAAGTCTCTCAAGGCTTAGGGAGGCTTTCAGGAGGCTTAACATGCCTTACGAGCTGGTGAGGAGGGGGGAGGGCTTGGAGGTAACCTACGTTCCAGTAAGGAAGTCCAAGCAAGTAGGTTATAGAGCGTTAAAGAGGGAAAAAAGAATAAGGAAGATTATTCGCTAGTAGGTTTAAATCTATTTTTAAGTTTTTCTAAAACTTGAGGCAACGTCGAGTACTCCATTTCCTCTGGGCCGAGCCTGTGCGGCATGAAGGGTCCGTGGCGCCTTATGAAGTCGGTGATCTCCATGGCTACCCTCCTAGTGTACTCGAAGGCTGGGTCGTCGAATAGGTCGATTGGGCCCTCTAGCTTGCCGTCGTGTAGCTGGAAGCCTAGGCCTACGACCCTGGGCGGGCCGTCGAACCTAGTGCACTGGCTGTACTTTAGGGGTACGGGCATTAGCGGGCCGTGGTGGCTGCCCCTCATCCAGCCGGCTACTAGGTGCGGGAAGGCGAAGGCCTCTAGGATCTCGCCGACGGCGGGTAGGCCGTGCTGGGCCCTGATTATTAGGACTGGGTCGTCCTTGCCCACGTACCTGCCGGCGATTAGGCTTAGCCTGGTTACGCTGGCCGCGGCGGCGGGCTCGTTATCGCTCTTCCTGTAGACCTTCCTTATCACGTACCTGCCGGGGGTGCCGATTAGGGCTAGTAGGTCGTACATCTCCTCGGGGCAGCTTAGAACTACGACCTTGTTCTCGTATACGTCTAGGACCTCGAACTTGAAGCCGTCGTGCATCTTGGGGTCGATTACTAGGCCTGCGGTGTTGAATGGGTCGGCGAAGATCTTGAAGAGCTTGAAGTTCCAGGCGCCGGGCTCGGTCTTGTCAGCGGCGAATATTAGGACCGGCTCGCTCTTCCTCTCCTCGAACTCTAGCTCGGCTACGCCGGGCCCCATGCCCCTGACGTTGCCGCTGAAGGTGTCCTTTAGGAGGTCCTGGCCGGCGGCGTAGAGCTTTAAGGGCTTGCTAACCTTGTTAGTTACCTCGACGAAGGTGTCCCAGGCGAGCTTGTGGATCTCAGGGTTGTTCTCGCCCTTGGTATGGGTCATGAGGAGCTCTAGGTCGTCGCCAGCGTTGAAGACGAAGTAGTCGATTATTAGGCCAGTCTCCTGGGCCTCCTTTAGCTTCTGCTTAGCGAGCTCGATCTGCTTCGGGTGGACTCGCGCGTGGCCGGCGAGGCTGCCGACGTCGGCCTTGATTATGCTTACGGTAACGCGCATGTTTACCGCCGGGCTGGTTAAGCCCCGGAGCGTATAAAGCCTTTCGTCAGATAAAAACTCGTTATATTTTGTTTATTTATTACGGGGCGAGCGTTTAAGGGGGACGTGTACGCGGTTGATGTTAGCGGCTTCGCGGTGCGCTAGCATGGGTGTAAGCTCGTTTAGGGTGGGGAGGCTTGAGCGGCTTAGGGTCGTGAGGAGGATTAGCAGGTTCACGGTTCTGCTCGAGGGCAGCGAGGGCCGCGTCCTCGGCTACTTGCACAACACGGGAAGGCTTCACGGCGTTCTAGAGCCCGGCGCTATAGCGTTCTGCACGCCCTTAGAGGAGCCTAGGAAGTGTAGGTACCGGGTTGTTGGGATCGGGCTGGGGGGCTGGAGCCGCGCGGCGGTAGTCGATACGGCGGTGCAGGAGAGGGCCTTTGAGAGGTGGATGCTTGAGGGTGCTTTCCCTTGGCTTAGGGGCGTAGAGAGCTTCGCTAGGCACGTTGAGGTTGAGGGCTCTAGGATTGACTATTTAGTTAGGTTTGGGGGAGGTAGGGCTTTCCTGGAGCTTAAGAGCGCGGTGTCGCTGCTTGAGAACGGGTACGCCTGTTTCCCGGATGCGCCGACGGCTAGGGGTAGGAGGCACGTCGAGGCGCTAGCTAGGCTTAGGCGAGCGGGTGAGCGGTCGATTATAGCGTTCGTGGTCTCCCATCCGATGGCTAGAGGCTTTGCCCCGTGCTGGCGTATAGACCCTCTATTCGCCGAGGCGCTCCTCAGGGCTACTCTGGAGGGAGTTGAGGTCTACGCGCTTAAGGCGGTCCTAGACGTTGAGCTCTCAGCTGTAGTTCTCGAGGAGGCTAGCATCCACGTTAACCTTAGAGGGCCCTAGCCCTCCTCTTCTTGGACGCTTTATGCATCTCGCTTTCCATCTCTCTTACTAGCTCCTTTACGTCTACCGTCTTCCGACCCGTGCTGGCGCTAAGGGCTTCCCTAAATAGCTTCGAGAGGAGCCTCCTGAGGGCGGAGCAGGACACGCCTATTCACCCGGCTATAACGGCGTTATAATCCTCGCTACGCCGCACTTAAATCGAGCGACGCCCCTGACCTTACTTGAGGTTGATGTGGAGGCTCATAGGCTATAGGCCGGGGGCTTGGAGGAGGGAGAAGGAGTGTACGCTATGCGGGAGGCGTAGCGTAGTGATCTCCGAGGTCATAGGCGTGTGCGTGGACTGTCTAAGGGATTCTCCCCGGGACGCGCTTAAGGTGGCCATGGAGGCGCACTACTCCGCTAGGCGCGAGCTAGGGCTTCCCGAGGAGCCTCCGCGGGAGGGGGTTAGGTGCGGGCTATGCTCCCTAGACTGCAGGATCCCTGAGGGCGGTCTCGGGTACTGCGGCCTCGTCACGGTTAAGGAGGGTAGGCTAGTTAGGCTAGCTGGCACGCCGAAGAGGGGGGTGCTTGAGTGGTACTACGACTCGCTGCCGACTAACTGCGTAGCCTGGTGGTTCTGCCCAGGCTGCACGGGGCTGGGGTACCCTAAGTACGCCGTTAGGCCCGAGGCTGAGAGAGGGTTCTACAACCTAGCCGTGTTTTACGGGGCGTGTAACCATAACTGCCTCTTCTGCCAGAACTGGCACTATAAGCGGCTTACCAGCAATCTAAGCCCCCTAGTAAGCGCCGAGGAGCTGGCCTCTAAGGCTACTAGGAGAGTTACCTGTATCTGCTACTTCGGCGGCGACCCGGGCCCGCAGATGCCGCACGCCATAGCTACGTCGATCAAAGCCTTAGAGGCGGCTAGGAGAGAGGGCAGGATACTTAGGATCTGCTGGGAGACGAATGGACACCTCAGCGAGCCCATGCTTAAGCAGGCTCTCGAGCTCTCGCTTGAAAGCGGGGGAGTGGTTAAGTTCGACATCAAGGCTTGGAGCCCTCCCGTCTATAAGGCGCTTACCGGCGTTGACCGCGACCCCCTGCCCCGTAACGTTGAGCTAGTTATGGAGAGGTTTAGCGAGAGGCCTGAGGTCCCGCTATTTACCGCTAGCACCCTGCTCGTGCCCGGCTACGTGGACGAGTACGAGGTGAGGGAGATAGCTAGGTTCTTAGCGTCCTTCGACAGGGACATTCCCTACTCGCTCTTAGCCTTCCACCCGGACTACCTACTGACCGACCTACCGCCCACTAGCACTAGGCACGCTAAAGCCGCGCTTAAAG
>CAZAZN010000073.1:0-1966 GCA_964489665.1 uncultured Thermofilaceae archaeon | reverse complement strand
TCGGGGTCGGGCTCAGGCCTGTGCGTCGTGCCCATTAGGGCGTAGGCCTTAAGCCCCCTTAGCGCGGCTAGCGCTGGCAGTAGCCCGCAGGCGCCGGTTATGGTCCCACCCTCGGAGGGCTTGAAGCCAAGCCCCTTTAGCCACTCGCATATCTCAGGTGAGCACGCAGCGAAGTACACCTCCTTAACCCCCTCCTCACCAGCCGTTGTCCCGCAGACGGCGACTACCTCGACTCCCCCGCGCTCCTGGAAGAAGTCTAGGACGGCGTTAGCCACCTCGTACTGGGCCCAGCTAACCGGCTGGACGTCTCCCGTGAGGAACAGTATGTCGCGGCTACCGCTGTACAGGTAGAACTCGTACCTCGGGACCTTGATGACCGCTTTGTTGTCGATTAATACGCCGGCGTTGCCTATCGGTAGTAGCAGCCCATCGGAGTAGAGCTCAGCGACCTTCTCGAGCTTTAGCTCCGAGATGATGTAGTCGACCGCTATCTTGCCGACGAGCCCTATCCCCGGCAGCCCTTGGACGAGAACGCCGTCCTTGAGGCGAAAGCTCTTGAGCTCGACTAGCTTAAGCCATCCCATATACAGTCCCTTGCATCAGCTAGCGTAGCTGAGCTTATAAAACGTGCTGTCTATACGCTAGCTGGGGCGGATGAGGAGGCGCTGTCCCCAATGGATGGGTGACGGCGCCTCCCCCTGTCTGACCCCCCGCCTAGTGATGAGCGCTCGCGACACAGATCGGTGAAGAGTACCAAACAGGCTGATCCCGTTATTTGCCGATGAATCTCCTAAAGTTCTCCTTAACGATCTCGACTAAGCGCTCCTCCTCTACGCCCTTGATTTCCGAGACCTGCCTTACTAGCTCGGGGAGTAGGCGAGGCGTTAGGCGCAGGCTCCTATACTCGTAGGGGCCGTCGCTCTCAGTTAGTAGCATGTTGAGGGGGGCTCTAGATACTACCTCCCTGTGCTTGCGCTGTATCTTAATGGCTGGGTTAGCCGAGATGAAGTAGCCGGATTCCCCTATCTCCTCCAGCAGGTCTAGGGGCCCCGTGTACCAGTGGAAGACCGCTCTCTCGATGTCGAACTTCCTTAGGAGGTCCAGCGCTTCCCGCCAAGCTCCCGGCGAGTGGACGTTTACCGGGAGGCTTTGCTCGCGCGCGGCCTTGAGGAACTGCCTAAAGACTACCTGTTGCCTGCCCCACGTTTTAGGCACGAAGACCTTATCCAGCCCGACCTCGCCTACGCAGTTAACCTCGCCTCGTTCGATGACCTTTAGCACCTCTACAATCTCCTCGTCGCTAACCTCATTTAGGCTCCACGGGTGCACGCCAGCGCACGCTATGACGTTCTCGTGTTCTTTAGCCAGCTTTAGCGTCCTTAGCGTAGACTCGAGATCGTCGGACACGGCAACTATGACGTAGTCCCTAGCGAGCTCTACGACCTCCTCGTCGCTGAACTCGTGTAGGTGGCAGTGCGAGTCCACGTACCTCGTGAGCAGCATCGCCTGAAGGGGGTGGAGGGCCTTATTAGCCCTTTACTCGCGGGAGAGAGCTTAGCGCTCGCACTAGATCTCCCTTTCAACGACCTTTATGTGAAAAAAAGTCCCCAACGCCTACGCCAGCTTAGCGGCTAGCCTTACGTGCTCTACCCTTAGCGCTTCCCGCGCGGGGTCCTCGGCTCCTTCCAGCTCGAAGAGGTACTTAGCGGCTACTAGGTCCACGGCTACTGGGTCGACCCCGGCTATAATCGCGTTGCTGGGCACAATCTTGCCGTACCTAGGCCCCGTTACGGTCATTACCTTAGTTGCATCAACGATGGCTAGGTCGGGCCTAAGCACGGCGTCTAGGTCTGCGATGCAGGCGTGAAGTCCCCTAGCGTGGAAAGCGCCCTTCTCGTCGTCAGGTATCGCCCCCATTATGTTCTTAAGCGAGATCGTCACGGTCGCGGCAGCGTGTCTCTTAAGC
>CAZAZN010000072.1:0-6511 GCA_964489665.1 uncultured Thermofilaceae archaeon | reverse complement strand
AAGCTGCTAGCGATGTGCATCACTGAGGTAGCGGCTTGGCTAGCGCTCTCCATCCTACTTCCACAGGTGTTCTCGTGGAAGTGCGCCTCGCTTTACATATGCTTCACAGCCCTCTACATCGCTGTCCTCATCCGCTTAGCTGGAGGTATTCTGAACGTTAAGAGGGGGCTGGGATTTGGGACAATAACGCTTTCCTATGGCCTCTTCTACGACGCTCTATCAACGCCTACCCCCTCCTCGCTTGCTCCTCCCATACTATTGCTCGTAATACTCCTGGCCTTCGCAGAAGGCGGCTTCTGCACAATCCTATCACTTGCGCTTGCCATGACGTTAGCCTTCGTCGATGCACTCTTGCTCGGAAAGAGGGCAATGCTCGTAGTAACTTTAGGGTATACGCTAGCGCTAGTCACGCTACGCGCTAACGTTAACTCCTCCATTGAACGTGTAACTGGGGTTCGAGGAGCGGATTTCCTTAAGGGACTTCTAGGCTACCTTCTACAGGGAGATAAGGGGCGGTTCGAGGAACTCCTCGAGAGAGCTTCGCGTGTTAGGAGGCTGCCAATACACGTCTATGTTCTGGAGGGAGAGGGGCAGAAGGGGTGCATAGTCGTGCCAGAGGTTCACCCCGGACCTTTCAGGGATTTAGGCAGCTCACCTCTACCTCAGTACATAGCTCGCGAACTCGAGGCGCGAGGGTTTAAGCCGCTAATCCTGAAGGGGCTTTGCGGTCACGGAGAGGACTTAGTCTCTACGAGCGAAGCACTATCCCTTGCGCGTAGGATAGCCGAGCGGGCTTCCAATATCAGGTGCAGCGGAAGGGTTAGCGGCGCGAGGAAGGTGAGCGTAGGCGGTTTAGAGGCGCTTAAGCTATGCTTTGAGAACGCCCCCGCCCTGCTCATAGTGTCTCCTGGAGGGAACTACGATGACATACCCCGAGAGGTGGGAGTAGAGGGGGCTGTGGTATCCGAGGCGCACAATTCAGCTAACGTTGCCGGTCCAACATGCCTTGAGAAGCTTAGAGACGCCGTCGAAGAGGCGGCACGCGTGCCGTGCTCTGAGGGAAGGTGGCGAGTAGGCTTCTCGAAGCTTAGAGCCGACGAGTTGGAGCTCGAAGTCGGGGGAGGAGGGGTTATGGCTACGGTTTTCCTGTCGGAGAACGGGGGAGCGTTCATCGTGAGCTTTGATTCCAACAATATGGCCCCCGGCTTGAGGGAAGAAATCCTTAGAGAAATAACCTCCTCTCTTCCGCTAAGCTACGGCGAGGTGGCTACCACGGATACTCACGTGTTCTCAGGCTTAGTTCCCGGCGTCGAGTACTATCCCGTGGGATCGAGACCTTGGACTAGGAAGATGGCGCTAGCCCTCGCCCTAAGGGCGGTTAAGGAGGCCCTAAACAGGGCCGAAGAGGTGCGCGTAGGCTATGCTCGCCTAGAGTATGCCGTGCGCTGCATCGATAGCGAAGCTCTATACGGCTTATCAGCCATCACTGAGAAGTACGCTAAAGCGAGCTTAATCCTCCTATCCCTACTCGGGCTAGCTGCCCTAGCAGCACCGCTTATACCCTTTTAATCGAGGGAGGGGACAGGTGAAGCGATGAAAGGAGCGTACCCGAGAATAGTCGTCGAACCGCCAGGGCCTAAGGCTAAGAGCATCCTGGAGAGGGACCGTAGAGTTCTAATGCAGAGCTTCACGAGGTGGTACCCCCTAGTAGTCAAGAGGTGCTACGACTTCCTCGTCGAGGACGTAGACGGGAACGTGTACATCGACCTAAACTCGGGTATAGCAGTTCTCAACGTCGGTCACGCGCACCCGACTGTAGTGGAAGCCGTTATCAGGCAGGTTCAGCGCTTTACGCACTACAGTCTAACCGACTTCGCCTACGAGGAGGCGGTTAAACTGGCAGAGAAACTGGTCGAGATAACGCCTGGAGAAGGAGAAAAGAGGGTTTTCTTCTGCAACAGCGGCGCCGAGGCCGTTGAGGGTTCGCTTAAGGTAGCGCGCGGCCACTTTAGGGGCTCTAGGCCCTACATAGTGGCCTTTACAGGCTCCTTCCACGGAAGGACCTACGGCGCCCTCTCCCTTACCTCTAGCAAGCCCGTTCAGCGCAGGTGGCTAGGACCATTCCTCCCAGGCGTCTTCCACGTACCCTACCCCTACTGCTACAGGTGCCCCTTTAAGCTAGAGTACCCCGACTGCGGCATCTGGTGCGTCGACTTCATCGAGGAGTGGCTATTTAGGAAGTACGTCCCTCCCGAGGAAGTAGCGGCTATAATCTTCGAGCCAATAGCAGGCGAGGGGGGCTACATCGTTCCCCCTCCGGAGTTCTTCCCCCGCCTCCACAAGCTAGCCGAGGAGTACGGAATACTGCTAGTAGACGACGAGGTACAGGCTGGGATGGGACGGTCTGGAAAGTGGTTCGCGATAGAGCACTGGGGCGTCACGCCAGACATTATAGCTATGGCTAAGGCCTTAGCGGGCGGCCTTCCATTAGGGGCATTCGTCGGCAGAAGCGACGTAATGGACCTTCCTCCAGGGTCTCACGCCTCCACGTTCGGTGGAAACCCGGTCTCGTGTGCAGCTGCGCTAGCTGTTATAGAGGTCATAGAGAAGGGAGACCTCCTCGCTAACGCGGAGAAGCGTGGCCGTGAAGCTAGAAAATTCTTTGAAGATCTCGCCGAGGAAGTGGAGGTTATAGGCGACGTAAGGGGGCTGGGTCTCATGATAGGCGTTGAGCTCGTTAAGAGCCGCGAAACTAAAGAGCCCTACCCAGAGCTTTTAAAGAAAGTGCTCACTAAGGCGTTTAAACGCGGCGTGCTCGCCATAGGTGCAGGGATATCCGTACTGAGAATAGCTCCGCCCCTCTCAATAACGAGCGACGCCCTATCCACAGCTCTAGAGATACTTAGAGAGTGTTTAAAAGAAAGTATTAAGGAACTCTCGTAGCTCTAGACCCCCTTATTTCCACTGGAGAACTCCATAGGGAGTGGGTAGTAAGAAGCATTCTCTCTTCTTTCCTATACGAGAACTATCGACTAGAATGGGTGTTCCACTGGAAGTCGAGGGGTCTATCGCGCTTCTACAGCTAGCTCGCATCAATCTATGTTATACTTGTTAGAACGGGATGCTAGGGAGCTTCTTCCCTTATTGTATAAGCCGTGAAGTAGAATGTCTGACCCCTTGACTTCCAGTGGAAAGCAGGAATTCGATAGATTTTTCACTGTCTTGGCTTTATACACATGAATATTTCTCTTTTCACAATATTCTATGGAGAACATATGCTTTTTGTTAATAACGTAGCGAATCATCGTTATACAGCTAGCGCGGTGCGCGTAAGATAACTGATAGGGGTTTAAGGTGTTGTAGCAATGGATGGTGCGAGGTAGAATGCCGCCTAGAATCAAGATCGAGGACGTGCTGCCCTCAGGGGAGAGGATTACGATAACCCTTGAGGGTAGAGAGCTTAACCCGCGTAAAGTACTCCAAATCCTAGAGATGGTAAAGCTAATGGGGGGTGATGTCTCTGAAGGGGGCGTTGGCGCTAAGACTCTAAAGGAGGAGCTGTGGGAGGTTATCCTCGAGAACTTTGGGGATGGAACCTGGTTCTCCGTGAGGGACCTGTACAATATAGCGAGCCGTAAGCTCCCCATTAAGCTGACGAGCGTTTCGACATACCTTACTAGGTTCGTGGAGGAGGGTAGGCTCATTAAGCGTGGCAGCAGGCCTAGGACTAGGTACAGGGTTAGGGCTGTTTACGCTAGGATTTAGCCTCCTTAGCTCCTTTAAACCACTCTACGTAGATCTTCATTAAGTCGCTTCTCGTTATTATCCCGACGAGCTTACCTCTTGATACTACCAGGACGGCGGGCGTGTCTTTGCTGAGCATGCCGGCTATAGCGCTTAGCTTCGTGCTGGGCGCTACTATGGGTAAGGGGTCCGACATGATGTCGCCAGCGCACTTCTCTAGGGCTTTTTCGCGGTACTTTAGGAAGGCGTCCACCACATCCCTCTCAAAGACCGTTCCCAGTATTTCTCCATCTTCGCTTAGGACGGGTACTTGGGAGATCCCCCTTTCCCACATGATCTTCACTAGCTCCTCTAAAGGAGTGGTAGTCTTAGCGGTTATGACCGGGCTCGTCATCACCTCTTTAGCTGTAAGTTCCTCGCCGATGTACTCCTCCAGGGCTCTTAGTATCCTCATGAGTGTTGAGAGGCGGGGGTCTACCGTCCCCCTCTCTATCCTAGCGATGAGGGATTGGCTAACGCCAGCTCTGCGGGCGAGCTCGGCTTGCGTGAGTCCCGCCCTCTTTCTAAGCCTCCTTATGTCCTCTGGAGTGGGCAGCGCGATTGCCATAATCCCGTATTCTACACTCCTTAAGAAGTATAAAAGGCTCTAAGCGGTAAAAGGATAAGTGGTGGCTAACATGGGAGAGCTGGTTAGAGCGTACGTGAGGATATACGGCATCGTTCAAGGCGTCTTCTTCAGGGCAAACACTAGAAGGGTCGCTAAGAGGCTAGGACTAAAGGGGTATGTGAGAAACCTCCCTGACGGCAGCGTGGAAGCAGTCTTCGAGGGAGAGAGGGATAAGGTCGAAAAGGCTATCGAATGGTGTAGGCGCGGCCCTCCCCTAGCTAGAGTTGAGAGGGTTGAAGTGAAGTACGAGGAGTATAGGGGCGAGTACGATGACTTCTACATCTTATATTAGCTGCTGGCGCCCTCCTCTGAGGCTAGTTCCTCGGCCTTTGCTCTTAGCATTTCATGCCTCATCCTTTGCTTAACGAGCCTTACCAAGTAGCCGGCTATCCTATTCCTAACCCTCTTAGACGTTATATTGGTCAGCTCCTGCACCATCTTCTTGTTATGTTCGAAGTCCGTTGTAAATTTATCCGGGTAAAGCTCTAGCAGCCTGCGGGCGGTTCTCTTAATGTATGCGGGCCTTACCTTGCCCATATTACCACCCCTATGCCGCCTACCTCCGCCTACTTAAACCTGACTCAACGATGCGGGGGAGCAATCCCCTTCGAAGGAAAAAGAAATTAGAGCGGTGTGGTTATACGCTTAGAGGTGGAGGTTTGTGTCCGGCCGCTCAAGCGAGATTCCCGTCGCCCCTATAGACAGGATACTGCACCAGGAGGGGGCGGAGAGGGTTAGCGAAGAGGCTGCCCGCTACCTTAGGGATGTTGTCGAGAAGATAGCGCGTTATATAGCACGTGAGGCGTACGAGCTGGCTCGGCATGCGAACCGAAAGACCGTTACCAGAGAAGACGTTGAATTTGCCGTAAAAAGGCTATTTAGACAAATAACTATACCGATATAGTAGCGTGGATATAGGAGCGAAATGCTTATATAGAAGCGAAAATGGCTAACCAGCGGGTGTAGGGTATGGCTGTAGCTCAGCTAGGCGGTGTTCCCGTCCTTATACTGAAGGAGGGGACTACTAGGAAGACCGGTCGAGAGGCTATTCACCTTAACATTATGATCGCCAAGGCCATCGCTGAGGCCGTTAAGACGACGCTAGGCCCTAAGGGAATGGATAAGATGCTAATTGACAGCCTTGGCGACATAACGATATCCAACGATGGCGCTACGATCCTCGACGAGATGGACGTCCAGCACCCTATAGCTAAGCTAATGGTCGAGATCGCTAAGGCTCAGGACGACGAGGTTGGTGACGGCACTACTAGTACCGTTATAATCGCTGGCGAGCTCCTTAAGGAGGCCGAGAAGCTTCTCGACAAGAACATACACCCGACGGTTATCGTCTCTGGCTACAAGAAGGCGCTTGAGAAGGCTAAGGAGGTCCTGAGGAGGATGGCCATTAAGGTCGACATCGAGGACGAGGAGATGCTCAAGAAGGTAGCGATGACGGCGATGAGGAGCAAGGCCGTTGCCGCCGTTAGGGAGTACCTAGCCGAACTCGCGGTTAAGGCCGTTAAGCAGATCGCGGAGAAGAGGGGAGAGGAGTACGTCGCTGACATAGACTACGTGCAGTTGATAAAGAAGAAGGGAGGGGCCTTTAGGGATACTCAGCTAGTGTACGGCGTTATCATAGACAAGGAGGTCGTGCACCCTGGCATGCCTAAGAGGGTCGAGAACGCTAAGATTGCGCTGATCGACGCCCCGCTAGAGGTCGAGAAGACGGAGATTGACGCCGAGATAAGGATTAGCAGCCCCGAGCAGATGCAGGCCTTCCTCGAGGAGGAGTCGAGGCTGTTGAGGGAGATGGTTGAGAAGATTAAGGGGGCTGGTGCTAACGTGGTTTTCTGCCAGAAGGGTATTGATGATCTTGCTCAGTACTACCTTGCTAAGGCCGGTATACTGGCTGTTAGGAGGGTTAAGAAGAGCGATATGGAGAAGCTCGCTAGGGCTACTGGCGCTAAGATAGTAACGAACATCGAGGACATCTCCCCAGAAGCCCTAGGAACCGCCAAGCTAGTAGAGGAGAGGAAGGTAGCAGACGAGAAAATGGTATTCGTAGAAGGATGCCCCAACCCAAGGGCCGTAAGCATATTG
>CAZAZN010000071.1:0-6554 GCA_964489665.1 uncultured Thermofilaceae archaeon | reverse complement strand
CCTAGGATGTTTAAGGCCGTTACAATGGCTATTAGGGCTAAACACGCGCAGTCCTTTGGAGCGCCTAAGGATACGAAGAGGTATTCAGACGCCATTACAGCGTAGAAGGCCGAGGCTATCGTGTAGGCGGTTAGCTGGAGTATCGAGGCTAGCGTTCCAGCCTTCTCACCTAAGACCTTAGAGACTAGCGAGTAACTGCCACCGCTATCGGCTAGGTCCTTGCATAGCACGATGTATGAATTGGCCACTAGGAACGCTAACGCGGCCGCGAGGAGGTAGGCGATGTCGGCGGCCCCACCCGATAGGGTCATCGCGATGCCAGTACCCGCGTAGATGGTGCCACCTATCATCGCGCCGACGCCTAGGCCAACTGCCTCTACGACGCTCAGCCTCTTTTCAAGAGTCTCGCTCATTCCCTCAGCGGCTTCAGAGGACCTAGAATATAACGTGATCGGTTACTGGCCCGCGATGCTAACCATAAATTTATTAAGTTCCTCTGCGATCCTCCTCACCTCCTCCCTCCACCTAGCTATCTTCTCCTCATCCTCTCGATCGTAGACGAGTCGCCCACCTACGACCGTTGCTACCACATCGGCTCCCGAGGCCGAGTAGACTATAGCCGAGAGCAGGTTATCCGCCCTGAGGGGCTGAAGCCTAACAGAGTAGGCGTCTAGCAGCGCTAGATCAGCGAGGTAGCCCTCCTCGACGCTACCGACTCGAACGCCCAGTATGGCGCCGCCGTTTAAGGTCGCAGCCCTAAACGCGTCCGCGGCGTTTACGTCGACGTCCCAGTAGTTGTTGCGCTGAAGTAAAACGGCCATTCGCATCTCCCTGATCATGTCCAGCGTGTTGTTAGACGCGGGGCCGTCCGTGCCTAGCCCCACCGCTATCCCGCTCCTAACCATCTCCTTAAACGGGAAGAACCCCGCCGTGGCGAGCTTCGTGTTAGATGAGGGGCAGTGAACTACGCACGCTCCCTTCTCCCGGATCAGCTCGATCTCCCAGCTGGTCACCCAGCCTAGGTGGACGAGGATGCACCTATCGGAGAGCACGCCTAGCCTATCCAGGTATTCGACTGGGAACAGGCCGTACTTTTTCTTGCACTCGAATACTTCGCGCCTAGTCTCCGATACGTGTATGTGGACCTTAACCTCGAGCTCCCTAGAGAGCTCGGCTACGGCCTCTAATGTCTCCCGAGAGCACGCGTGTATCGAATGGACGTTTAGGATCGGGACGATTAGGCGCGAGCGGCCGAAGTCCTTCACGAAGGACTTAGCGCGGGCTACCGACCCCTCAAGCTCCCCTACTCCCTCGATGATCGGCGGGCCTAAAGCCGCCCTAATCCCCAGCTCTTCAGCGGCCTTAGCGGTCTCCTCTGGGTAGAAGTACATGTCGACGAACGCCGTAGTACCCGAGGAGAGCATTTCGTAGATGGCTAGCTTAGACGCTAGGTATACTATCCTAGGGGTTAGCCTAGCTTCAACCCTCCAGATACGCTTAAGCCAGCCGAAGAGCTCCGCGTCATCGCAGTAGCCCCTTAATAGCGTCATCGCTGCGTGGGTGTGGGAGTTAACAAGCCCCGGGATGACGACCTTATCCGAGCAGTCTAGGACTAGCCCGCTCTTATCCACCTCCTCTCCAACGGACGCTATTACTCCATCCCTAACTACTACGTTGACGTCACGGAGGACCCACCCATCCCCTACTAGCACGAACTTACATCGCCTGAGCAGCAGCTCCTCACCGCTCATGCACGTCAGCCAGCCACGCCTCCTCGATTACGAACCTCCAGGAGTAGGGGCCTGCCTTAACCCTCCTACCCCTAACTACAAGCCTCTTCTTAAAGAGGGGCGCGTATACGACGAGCGTCTCGGCCTCGCCTCCCTCGAACGCCGGGTTAAACCCGTACCTGCGCGAGAGGGCTACTATCCTCTCCACGTCCTCTAAGGTGAGCACGCGCCCTAGAAGGTCGGGGCTTAAGCCGTAGGCGTCTATGGCAGTGATCACTATCTCAAACCCCCACTCGATAAGCTCCCTCATGTAGCGCGCTTGGTCTTTTCTCCAAAGCGGCGAGTATACCTTGAGCCCCAGCTCCTCGCACACGATGTTAATGTTCATCCTCTGGTAGTCGGAGAGGAGGGCGCCCGTAACAACCCCTTTCGCACCGAACCTCCTCGAAGCCTCGGCGAGAGCCCTCTTCAAATCCTCGAGCTCAACGCCCTTAACTCCGCTAGTCCTAACGTACACCTGGGGTAAGCCCAGCGCCTGAGCCTGGAGTTTAGTGAGGCTGACCGCGGGCCTGTGGAACATCCACGAATCCTCCCTAGCCGGCTCTAGCGTGACGAGGCACTCTACCTCAAACCCCTTGAGCACCGCCCAGTGCAACGCGAACGTGCTATCCTTGCCTCCTGAAAACAGCGCGCACACCTTCAACGCCGCGCACCTGCAATACCCTAGCTAAAGCGGTAGCGGTAGAACGCTATAAAGGTGGGCGCGCTAACCCCTACTTAACGAGCCTAAACCTCGCTACAGCACCCCGCGTATTCTCCTCCACGCTAACGACCTCAACCTTCACGCCGAGGTCTTCAAGCTCGTAGCGCAGATCGTCTATGTAGTCGTAAAAGCAGCACGAGAAGCGGAAAGGTCCGGAGAACTCCACCTCGAACTCATCCCCCTCAACCGTAAGCAACTTAGCTACGGCCTCAGGCGCCCTATACCTATTATACCTCTTAATCCCCCTAGCCAACACCTCCCTCACGAAACCACCCCTAACACGATCCTGGAAGGAACTAGATAGAGAAAAAGAAAAGAGAAAGAGGGAGGGGGGTCTCTTAGCGGGAACTCCAAAGGCCGTGTAAGTTGCAGTGGGCTCTAGCTACGTACTCCTTAGCCTTAACCTTGAATAGGGCTTCAGGCTTATCGCCCGGCTTAAGGAACTTCCTGTAAACCTCGTTATCGGCTGTGAGCTCGATCCACTGTATCAGGTGCGTCTCGCTCATCGGGTGCTCGACTTCGCCCACCTTGACTAGGACGCCCTCCTCCACCTCCTCGATTACCGGCCTATGCTTCTCAGCTCCCTTCTCCTCAACCTTAGCCTCCAATAGGACCATGGGCTTGCCGCAGCAGTAGAGCGTGCCGCCGCCAGCGTAGAGCACCTCGACGATGTTGCCGCAGACGCTGCACCTATAGACCTGTCCTCTCTCGACCATTGCCGGCGCCCTTACCAGTACGGGTAGCTGCCCCTGGGTATCTGCTCCCCAACCCTGCCCGCTATCTTAATGCTAGGCTTAATCGTGGGCTTACCCGGCTCCCAGCCAGCAGGGGTTACCTCGTCGGGGTGCTCCCTTATGTGCTTAAGGGCCTGTAGCTGCCTAATGAGCTCCCTAATGTTCCTGCCCATGCTTAGGTTCACGACTTCGTAAGCCTGGATCACGCCGTCTGGATCGATTATGAACCTACCCCTAAACGCCACGCCGTCCTTCTCGCTGTAAACCCCGTACGCCCTAGCGACCTCGCCCGTCGGGTCCGAGCCCATCAGGAACTTGACCTTACCTTTAAGCAGGGGCTCCCGCTCAACCCATCCCTTATGGTCGAACACCGTGTCGGTGCTTATGCTGAGGACCTCGGCGCCAAGCTCCTTTATCTCCTCGTACGCGTGCGCCATGGCAGCTAGCTCCGTTGCGCAGACGAAGGTGAAGTCGGCAGGGTAGAAGCACAGCACCAGCCACTTACCCTTGAAGTCCGCTAGACTGACCTCTACGACCTCGTCCTTTACCGGATCGTACGCTTGGATTTTAAAGTCCGGAGCCTTTTCACCCGGTTTCAGGACCATATGGTTTCACCACGTGCCTCTAACAGGGCAAGGTTTATAAATATAAGGTTCGAATATCGAACCATGGACGAGAGGACGAGGCGGATAGTCGAGATGTTGCGAAGGAACGCTAGAACCCCGAAGTCCAAGATAGCTAGAGCGCTCGGCATTACGGAGGCCGCCGTGAGGAAGAGGATAAGGAGGCTTGAGGAGGAAGGGGTAATACTCGGCTACCGCGCCGTGATAGACTACAGGAAGCTGGGGATGGTGTGCTCCTTTACGGGAGTAGACGTGGAGCCGGAGGCGTTAATGGAGACTATAAGGGCGGTTCGAGGGCTTCGGGGAGTGGTAGCCCTGTACCTAACGACGGGCGATCACGACCTCGTAGCGGAGATAGTGTGCGGGAGCCTAGCGGAGCTAGACGAGATCCATAGGAGGATAGCTAGCTTAGAGGGAGTAAGGAGGGTTTGTCCCGCCATAGTTACCGAGGTCCTTAAGCTGGAGTAGCCGCCAGCAGGCGCTCAACGGCGTGCGTATCCCTAACCAAGCGGCTCGCGCCGTAATACGTCGCTATCGTCGCGAAGATGTCCAGGAGCCTCGCGTAGGGGATTACGCCGCGCTTAATCCCCGGGCCCCTAGCCAGTATGAACGTCGCCATCTCGTCCCTAGATAGGCCTCCGTGGGAGGCGAGCAGCACTGGGTAACAGATGTCCCAGGGCTCCCAGAAGTCCCACCCTTCAGCGGCGTTAAGCACCACGTCCCCGCAGTTCTCCGAGGCGAAAATGTGGTAGAGCTGGACTACGGCGTCGGGGTACTGGGAGTCGTAAGTAGCCCTAAGCCAGGCCTCCTCGCTCATCCACTCAGGCTTAACGCCGTAGCCTAGCGGGTCGCAGCCCCTAACCACCCTATACCTGTACCTCCTCCGGCTCGGGTCGTGCTCTATCACCGCCTCGCCATCCTTCGAGACAACGACGACGCTCCTCTCATCCCGCTTAGCGAATACGTGGGCGATGCCCTCCTCGCTCGCGAGCTCCTCTAGGAGGTCTAGGTCCCTGCCCCTCACCGGGTACCTCCTTAGTCGCTTATAGCCAGGCCTAGACCTCCAGCCCTCCTGCGGGTGGGCGAAGTAGACGAGGCCCGACCGCCTACCGTTGGATAGGGCCGCGCAGTTCCCCTCCTCAACCCCTAGCACCAGGTCCGTGCTAACGGGGTTAAGCCCCATATCGGCTAGCATGGAGGGCAGGTCTAGGTGCCTGCTGACGTCGGCCGACCCGTGGTCCGAGAAGACGAAGACCGCGTGGTTGCCCCGCCCATACGCCTCGTCGAGCGCCTCCACCAGCTTCGGGAACTCGCCATCGAACAGCTTAATGAACCTGCGCACGTCGCCCCCAGCCCTGCCGCTAACGTGCGATATGTAGTCGGCTGATATCGTGAAGAAGAGGAGCTTAGGCCTCCTAAGCCTAACGATCTTAGCAGCCACCTCTATCCTCCTAGCCACGATCTCGAGCGACCCTGTCCTCTCGTAGAAGCTCGCCTTAATGTCGACGACCTCCTCCGTACCCATCTTAATCAGCCTACCCATGCTGATGCCGCCGCCAACCAGCGCGTCGATAGTCCTCCCCTTTAGGAGCGGGTTGAAGTCCCTCTCAGGGCTCGCGTTGTACTTGTAGTGCATTATCCGACAGGAGGCCCTGGAGAAGTACCTCTCTCCCAGCATGTTGGTCTCACCGGAGAAGAAGCCCGATATTATGCCCCCCTCAGCCGACTCCGAGACCGTGGGGAAGCACGCTATCGCCTTCTCTACTAGAACCCCCTCCTCAAAGAACTCCTGAAGGTTAGGAAGCTCTCCGCTCAAATACATCTTAGTGAATAGGTCACCAGCCAACGAGTCGAGCCATATGAGGACCACGGAGGCGGGCCTCGAAACCCCCTTACCCAAGTGCCAAGCCCCCTCAAGAAGAAAAATGCAGGCGCGGCGATAAAAGCTATTAGGCCTGTCTAAGCGGTGGGTAGCTTGAAGATCCTAGTCGTGAGCGACGTGCACCAGGAGTTGAGGGTTCACCGAGGCGTAGACGAGAGCGCCGCTTGGGAGTGGCTACTAGGGGTCGTTAAGGCCCACGCACCGGATTGCGTGCTCGGGTGCGGCGATTGGGGCTACGACGTAACGGTGGATCAGGTCAAGCGGCTACTATCCATAGCGCCCGTCTACACGATATACGGTAACCACGAGAATTTAGCCGCGTGGCGAGATGCTAGGAACCGTAATGGAGCGCTAGCCCTCATACCCGACTGCCGGGTGATCGAGGTTAAGGGAGTTAGGATAGCTGGCATAAACGGCATCATCTCGCCTAAGGGGGGCGTTAAGAGGGGAGTACCCCGTAAGACCCCGGAGGAGTTCTTCAAGGCGGCGCTATGCCTAGCCGGGAGGGAGGTGGACGTGCTGCTAGTACACGAGGTCGTGCCGCTGCCCGAGTACGGGAGGGCAGTAGTAGGGCGGGAGCTACTCGAAGTGGTTAAGGAGGCCGTAGAGCTCGTAGGGCCGAAGGTGGTATTCAACGGCCACCTACACGACGCCCCCTACACGATCTCAGCCCTTAACCAAATCCTGTACATAAGAGTGGACTCGAGCCAAGCCTCCAGGCACTACGCCGTACTACGCTGGGAGGAGGGCCTAGTGGAGATCTGGAGAGACCTAGCCCCCGTAGATCGGGCACCGCTAAAGCCACAGGCTACTAGTAGAGGG
>CAZAZN010000070.1:4172-6597 GCA_964489665.1 uncultured Thermofilaceae archaeon | reverse complement strand
CTATAGCCCCTAAACCCCATCTCCGCTAGAGCGCCCCCCTCGAGAGCACCCTTCCGAGCCGCCTCAGCCGACCTCAGAAGGCGGGAAACGTTCACTATCATAGCCCCCTCACCCGAGGAGCTTAGCCCAAGCCCTCTCGCGGAATCTAACCTCAACCACGCGCCTCTTAAAGTCGATCGTAACCGCACCCCACTCGAACGCGAGTATAGCCAGCCCCTCAGCCAAGACCTCGACGTTCTTCACAGAGAAAGCGCCGTACCGCACTCAGACTCAACCCGAACGCCCTCGCTATCCGTAAAGACCTCAGTAACCACGCTGGAGAAAACGTCTTCAAAGAACTCCACGCCGGGCTCCTCGCCGCTAGCAGCCCTCCAAGGCACGCTGCTCAGGATCTGCAAGAAGTTAGAGAACATGGCGGCATATGAGGGGGCATCGTTCAAGGCCGTCGGGGCTTCAGGGAGGATATGCCCCCTGTGCGGAGGAAGGGCAAGAAAGTGTGAGAATAGGAATGGTAAGAGGATCTACGAGTGCGGAGAGTGTGGTGTAAAGCTCGACATGGACTTCGCGGCATGCTGGAACCTAGTTAGAGCCGCCCTAGAGAGGCTCGGGCTAGGCTACGAGCTAGACCCAGAGCTGCTGAGGAAGCCGGGGATGCTAGGAGCTTAAAGACCTCAAGGCGGCCGGGGGAGCCAATGCTGGCCTCCCGAGCGTAAAGCCTGGGAGGCGGCTCCGCGCCCGGCGAGGCGGCTCAAGGTGATGAACCCTACGCCGCGAGGCGGGGGAAAGCCTCGGGCCGAGGACCCCCTAGGGGGCTTCTAGCGGCGAGGCGCCGAGCTTATGCGATGAGAATAAAGCCCGCCGCGCCCCCACAGGAGGGGGAGCAAGGCCCCCGGGAGGGGAATGAGGGAAGGTACCGGGCCATGCCTGAGGTGAGCGGCGATGTCTTAAAACACGACCTCAAAACTCGTGTGGTAGGGGATTCCTTTAGGCTCGACGTAGCTGAGGTTAAGGGCGGCAGGCTAGTTATAGAGCGGCGAGGGTAAAACTAGCAGCGCTACAGCGCACGCGACAACTGCTAGGGCTATGGCTACCAGTAGCTTCCTCTTTCCCACGGCCTACAAACTCGGAGGAGCGTATTTAAGCTATGACCGCGTGCTGGGTAAATAACTTCGAAGCTTTAAGCATCCTTGCTCCGAAAGGCTTAAAGCGTAGGACATATGTCCTACATCTGTGAGGATCGGGCAACTACTCCTCCTAGTGACGCTGGCATGGGCCGTTATCGCTACCTGCACGGCAGCTTTCCTGTATGTCGAGAACCAAGGGCTCGCTAAGCAGGCGGCCGCGCTGAGGTCTAGGGTCGTAGTGGTTAACGTGCTCATAGATTACGGCAACGGCACGCGCGTATGGTTCAACAGCACCGTACTTAGGAGGGGGGCTACGGTCCTCGACGCGCTGATGGCGGTCGCTAAAGTGAACTACACCTTAGGGAGCTACGGGGCCTTCGTTAACTCGATAAACGGCGTAGCTAACCGCGTGGTGTCCAAGAACGAGGGCTACTACTGGATGTGGTACATCTACGATAGGACGTCTAGGACATGGAGGCTAGGGGAGGTCGCGTCTAACGCTTACGAGCTGAGCGACGGAGACGTTATCATGTGGAAGTACCAGAAAGTTAAGTGGTGAGCAGGGAGGACGCTAAGCTAAGGAAGCTAACCCTGCTGCTCGCCCTAACGAGGGGTAGGGCTGGCAGGTACCAGCTTAAGGGAGTGCTAGGGCTAGGCGAGGGTGTCATAAGGCGAGGGCTCGCGGCGCTAGCCAGGGAGGGGCTAGCCGAGGCATCGCGCACTGGGACGGAGATAACGGATAGGGGTAGGCGGGAGATAGATAGGATAGCTAAGGAGCTGGGCCTCCTAGCAATATCGCTAGTCGACGTTGGCGAGGTAGCTAGGAACGCATGGGGGGTGGCCGCTGTTGTTGAGGGGGAGGCGACTAACGTAATAGGAGCTAGGGATGCTGCCGTGAGGGAGGGATGCGACGGCTGCCTCATAGCTACCCTCAAGGGAGGCAGGATCGTGTTCCCGCCCCTCTGGGACTTCAACGTAGAGGAGGCGTACCCTAGCCTTGCCGGTCAACTTTCCCGGCTACTTAGGGACGGGCTAATAGCTGCCGTAGCCTACGCTAATACCCTATACCCAGCGGTTAAGGGGGCTTACCGGGCGGCCATGTTCCTAAGAAAGAGGTAAAGAACCCCTGGTCCTTAGCTAATACCGTGATCGTGATCAGAGTCGACGATGAGGTGCTGAGGAGGCTTGGCGAAGTGTTCATCTACTACGCAGAGGTTAGGGGGGTTACCGTTAAGCGCTCAGGGCCTGAAGTTAAGAAAAGGCTTGAGGAGGTCAGTAGGCGTATACGAGCATCGCTAAAC
>CAZAZN010000070.1:0-4072 GCA_964489665.1 uncultured Thermofilaceae archaeon | reverse complement strand
TGAAGTTAAGAAAAGGCTTGAGGAGGTCAGTAGGCGTATACGAGCATCGCTAAACTTAGAGGCGCTTAAAAGCCACCCGGTCGTAAGAGCGTATAGGGACTTCTTCTGGCGGATAGACGTCGACCCCACTAAGACCAGGCCCGCTGGCGAGGCCCTCGTTAGGCGAATCCTAAGCGGCAGGGGGATTCCACTAATAAATAACGTCGTAGACGCTGGCAACATAGCATCGATAGAGACTCGCGTCCCGATAGGTATCTACGACCTATCTAGGGTTAAGGGTAGCCTCACCCTAAGGCTCTCGAGGGAGGGCGAGGAGTTCATGCCAATAGGCAAGCCGCCAACCAGGCTTAGGGCGGGGCTGCCTGTGCTAGCCGACGACGAGAAGATACTCCACCTCTTCCCCCACCGCGACTCCGAGTACACTAAGGTCACAGAATCAACTAGGGACGTGCTAGCCCTAGCCTGCGGAGTACCGGGCGTCGAAGACGAGCTCGTGGAGGAGGCTTTGAGAAAGACCACGAGATACATCGTCGAGTTCGCCGGCGGCACCGTAAGCGACTTCAAGAGAGCGCCGCCTAGAGCTAAACTACCCAGTGCGCCCTAACTAAAGCCGTCGCTATATTCTTATGCCGTAGCGGCTCTTTTTTCCCGCCGATGACGACCCTCGCAAGGGCGGACCAGTGAAGAGCGCTGGACCGCCGAGGCTTCCGGGAATGATGAGGAAGAGACGAGATGACCTCGGGAGGATGATTGCCCTACTCTTAGCTGAGCCCGTGCATTCAGCGCAGCGCTAGGGGTGAGCGCGTGCTAGAGTTGGTGGTTATAGAGCACTTAGAGCCTAGGCTCAGTAAGTGGCTGTTAATAGAGTACGAGCACGTTAGCGAGATCGTCGGGCGCGAGAGGCTCTGGTTTACGAACGTTAAGGGAGAGGAGGATAGGAGGAGGCTTGAGCCGCTTGCGGCTAGGGTTCTTAGCGAGAGGGTATGGGAGGTCAAACTACCTTACGACGTTATCGTGCTAGATCCGCTAGCTCCCAGCGAGCTTACGCCAGAGGACTTCTCAGAGCCCGCATGCGTGGTGGTGGGCGGGATAATGGGCGACTACCCGCCAGTTGGTAGGACTAGGGAGGAGCTAACCTCTAAGCTTCAAGGGGCTAAAGCTAGGAACATCGGGCCCTGGCAGTTCCAGATAGATGGGGCAGTGTACGTGGCTGTTGAAGTGAATAGGGGTAGGAGGCTTCGCGAGATCCCCCTCATCCTAGGGCTTACGCTGAAGAGCGAGGAGGGTCACGAGATCTACCTCCCATACGCCTACCCGGTGGTTAACGGTAAGCCCTTGATAAGCAAGAAGGAGGTCGAGTACATACTTAAGGAATTGGAAGAAGACGAGGCTGAGCTTATAAAAAGGGAGGGGGCGGTGCTTAGCGTAGCCTCCTTATAGCCGCGTTAGCAACGGCGTGGAGCGGGTGTATTATGTCGCAGACCGACGGGGTGTAGGCAGCTTCCATCTCTAGGAGGTCGTCGACCGTGCCCTGCTTAGCTATTAGCAGCGATAGGAGGTTTAAGTACTCCTTAACGCGCCCGTACCCAACCGCCTGTCCTCCCAGCACCCTGCGTGTCTCGGCGTCTACTACCAGCTTAACGGTAACCTCCTTAGCCTCCGGGTAGCCTTCAGGCTGCTCCCTAGCGGAGGCTGCTACGGATATCACCTTAAGGCCCTTCTTCTTAGCCATCTCCTCGGTGCAGCCTACCCCGCCGAACATGAAGCCGTGTAGGTTCACTATCCACACGTTAAGGACTCCCTTGAAGGTGGCGGAGCCTCCCGCCGCGTTGATGCCTGCCACTCTCCCCATGTGAAGGGCCGTGCTGGCGAAGAGGCTTAGCGTAGGCTCCCCCGTAACGAGGTCCTTTACCTCCGCGTTATCGCCGCCCGCGTAGACGTCTGGATGGCTAGTCCTCATGTGCTCGTCAACCTTTATCCCGCCAGTTCGCCCGATCTCCAGCCCCATCTGCTTAGCTAGCGTAACCTCGGGTCTAACGCCCGTAGCCATGACGACGAAGCCCGCCTCGAACACCTCATCTCCCGCGTGAACCTTCTTTGCCCCCTCAGGCCCCTCTACGAGCGAGACCCCCTTGCCTAGAACCACCTTCACGCCCTCCTCCTCTAACTTCCTCTTAGCTTCCTCCGCTAGCTCCGGGTCGAGCTTCCCGGGCATGAGGCTCGGGCAGTACTCGATCAGGGTTACGTCAAGCCCCCTAAGCCTAAGGGCGTGCGCTACCTCGATGCCGAGGGCGCTGCCGCCGACGACTACGGCGCTCTTGTACTTAGACGCCGCCTCGTCTATGGCAACGCCGTCCTCCACCACCTTCAGCACGTAAACTCCGGAGGGATCGGCTATCTTAATCGCCCTAGGCACGTAGGGCACGGAGCCCGTAGCTAAGATCAGCTTATCAAATTCCTCGGTTATCTTCTCCCCTGTCTTCAGGTTCCTCGCGACTACCTTCTTACCGTCCAAGTCGACTTCCTCGACGACCGTAGAGGTGTGCACCTTGAAGCGCGGCATCCTAGGCGCTTCCTCCTTAACGAGGTCCCAGCTCGGTAAGACACGCGCGATAACGTCGGGCATCGAGCAGGGGTGGTAGATCGCGTACGGCCTCTTCTCGAAGACCACGATCTCAGCCTTCCTGTTAGTTATGCGGGCGTAGCCGGCGGCGGTCATTCCAGCGGTTCCGTACCCGATTATAACGATCTTCATGCCGACCTCCCTTTACGTCCAGAAACCTTCGTTTGCCCGAATAAAAAACTATCACACCGTTATGCAGCGAACGTAATTTGACTAGACACCTGGCTAGGGAAAGAACTAAGTTCAGACCCCGCTAGATAGCGCGGAGATCAAGATGAGGTTCGATGAACGTATACTCAATTTGCTGCGGCCGGAAACGGTCGCTGTCATAGGCGCCTCGCGCGAACCGCATAAGATCGGCCACCAGGTTCTGAAGAACCTCCTTAAAAGCGGCTTCCCTTGCGATAAGGTGTTCCCGATCAACCCCAAGGCCGATCAGATTCTAGGCCTTAAGTGCTACCCGAGCGTTAAGGACGTTCCCGTCCCAGTGGACCTAGCCGTAGTAGTCGTGCCGGCTAAAATAGTCCCGAAGGTCTTAGAGGAGTGCGCTGAGAAGGGGGTTAAGGCAGTAGCCGTAATCTCGAGCGGCTTTAAGGAGGTGGGCAACCTCGAGGCCGAGCTCGAGCTGGTCAGGATCGCTAGGAAGGGGGGCTTTAGGCTCCTAGGCCCTAACATCGTGGGCGTCTGCGATACGGTGAAGAGCGTTAACGCGAGCTTCTGCCAGGACCTACCCCTACCGGGCAACATCGCCTTCATAACCCAGAGCGGTGCCCTCGCCATAGCGCTGGTCGGCTGGACTAAGCTGAAGAAGATAGGGCTATCAGACCTAGTGAGCATCGGCAACAAGGCGGACCTTAATGAGATAGACCTCATGGAGTTCTTCGGGGAGGACGAGCACACTAAGGTGATCACGGCCTACCTCGAGGGGATCGAGGACGGCAGGAGGTTCCTGGAGGTAGCTAGGAAGGTGGTCCTGAAGAAGCCGGTTATAATACTGAAAGCTGGGAAGGCCGAGAGGACGATAGGTGCCATTAAGTCGCACACAGGCGTGTTAGCGGGATCGGACATAGCCTACGAGGCCGCCTTCAAGCAGGTAGGCGTGCTGCGCGCGCCGAGCTTCATTGAGCTCTTCGACTGGGCTTCCGCGCTGGCTAAGGCGCCCATACCCGAGGGCGATAACGTGGTCATACTCACCAACGGTGGCGGAGCTGGCGTAATGGCTACCGACGCGGCTGAGGAGTACGGCGTGAAGCTGATGGACATCCCGGAGGACCTCGCTAAGAGGCTTAGGAACTACATGCCCCCGTTTGGCAGCACCTATAACCCGATAGACCTCACCGGGATGGCTAACAAGGACTGGTATAAGGGCGCGCTAAAGGAGCTATTAACCGACCCGAGGGTTAACGCCGTTATCGTGCTGTACTGCCACACGGCCATAACTCACCCGAG
>CAZAZN010000069.1:0-6872 GCA_964489665.1 uncultured Thermofilaceae archaeon | reverse complement strand
TACACACGCCTATCCTCAAGGGCCAAGTAACGCCCCAAGCAACGCCCTCGTAGTAGACGGGCACCTCGTAGCCGAATATATTGAACCTGAAGATCTCGGTCTCGTTCCACGGGAACCCGAAGGGGCCAAGGCCCAGCACGAAGACGTCGACCGCTATCCAGGGGAGTACGATGATCAGTATCGTAAGCCCTATCGGCCTGAGGACCCTGGCGTAGGCCGCTAGCGCTAGGCAGGCTGCGAGCAGTATCGCGGTCACTCCATAGTCGCAGAAGAGGTACGCAAAGGCCGATATCCACAGGAAGAAGAAGAACTTAGTACGCGGATCGAGGCGGTGTACGAACGTCTCAACCTCGGCGATAGTCCTACGAAGCAGCCCCATCCCTAGCGCGCTCACCTAAACCACCCCACAGTACTTTAGCAGCGTCGCTCTTCTTTTTAACTCCGACCCCTACAGGCCCAGCCCCTTAGCCAGTATTAAGACGGCTAGCGCCGTGAGGGGTACCGTCACGTTATCGTCTAGCGGGCCGAACTCGAAGTGCTCTATGATGCTTACGAGCGCGCCAGCTACTGCTCCCGGTATGCCGGTGACGAGGTACCCTACCGGGACGCAGACGGCGGCCATCGCTAGGTTGCCTATCCACGCCTTCGTCCTCCTCTTGTAGATGGCGTTCCTAACAACCCCCGTCACCGCGTCGCCGAACGCCATGAACGATACGGGGACGACGCCGTACCAGAAGTTTCCGAAAATGTACCAGGCTAGGAGCATCGCTATGCCCCAGGTGATGCAGAAGTGCACCTCGTAGATGTTATCGGGGGTCTGGAACCAGTCCATGAGCTGCCCCGTCCTGTGCGGTATGTATGTTAGAAGGGCTAGTATCATCGCTGACACAAACGGTATCCAGGGGCTAGTGAAGAAGAAGGGCACTGCAACCGCTACCAGCCCGCCGGCTAACACGTGTATCAGCTTCCTAGTGTAGTAGACGGCAACGTTCTTGGGGTTGCTGGCAACGATCCAGTCGTGGAACTTCTTAGAGATGAAGCGCACTACTATTATTATCCAGACGAAGAATAGCGTTGCCCACCCTGCCTCGATTAGTAGGCCTGTAGGTATCATCGAGGGATAACGCGCTAATAACCGGTTAATAAAATCGTCGGATGAAGAATAGACAATTGTCGATTAGAGCGGCGAACTAAGCAGGAGGGGCTTAAGCTCGACCTCCCTAACCCTCTTAAGTAGCTCGGGCTCCCTAAGCTTAGCCTCGACGAGAGCCCTCCCCAGCTCCGTCAGGATAACGCTCCTAGCCTTACCCCTGTGAATCCTCCTAACCAGCCCCCTATCCTCAAGCTCGGCGACCATCCTGCTAAACTGGGCCTTAACGACCGGGTCCCTCGGGTCCCTACCGCACCACCTTATCAAGCTCTTAATGCTATCGGCCGATCCGTTCCTCTCGTACAGCGCCTCGAGGATCGCGTACAGCTCCTCCTCGTCGTCCGCTAGCAGCTTCCTGCGCTCGCCCGGCAGCTCCAAGGGGGCTACCTTAAGCGCCCTCTTAGAATCCTTCCTCTGCACCCAATCCTCGAACTCGGGCGTATCGGGGTCGGGTATGAACTCCCCCCTCTGGTCCGGGTGCACACAGTACAGCTTAACCCCCTCGAACATCATCGCCGCCGCCGTGACGGCCGCCGTCATCATAGGCGGCATGTCGGTTATATCTACCAGGACCCTCCTACCGGCGCCAGCCTCGGCCTCGAGTATCGCGTAGACCTTGCTGAACACGCTACTGTAGGATAAGGGGTTCACGGGGACTAGGATTGGCTTAAAGAACGACAGCACCTGGGATAGCCTCTTTACATTGAGCTTCGAGACAGCGCCGTACCTGTCCTGCTTCCCGTCGTAGAGGAGGTAGACCCGCTCGATCGGCTCAGCTAGCCTAACCCTTTCGAAGCCGTCGAGTATGAGGGTCGGGTGAAACCCCACGTAGTGGATCGTTACTGTCATTGGCGACTCCTTAGTACGCTATAGCTACTTCGGTAATACCCCGGTAATACCAGTATATATGGTTAGCGAACCGTAGCTCGAGGTTGAAACGGTAACAAAATCTTGTTACCAACCTCCCCTAGGCGCGGGGGGTCTTGGTAACGCAAAATCGTTACCATTCCGCGCCTAGCGTACGCTCGCGGAGCCGTGATTTGTTGTAATTTGCCTGTTACTGAAGCTACATTTTTAACAAATACTTAACAATATAAGGCGAGAAGGTGCTAGGCATGCGGCAAGCGGCGTTCAGTAAGCCAGACCTGCTCATGGTGCTCGATAGGCTACGCGAGATATATGGGCTCGATGGCGCCCCCCTCCTCCCCGAGGTCTCGCGTAAGCCCCGGCCCGTGCTCAGGCTAGGGGGTAGGAGGGTCCTAGGCCCACCCATAGATCCCTCTAGGCTTAGGTACCTAGAGCCCCTCCCCCATAGGAGGAAGGTCCTCGCGGTCGACGCTAGCGCTAAGGTGCTGTTCGACCTCGGCCCCTTTAAGCTAGTCGAGGCTAAGGTGGTTGTCGGAATATGGAGGGGGCTCAGCCGGCTATACGTCTATGGGCCTAAGAAGAGGCTCGCCCTAATCTCCTCTAGGGAGGAGGGGGCTGAGTGGCTGCTGAGGATCGAGGTGGAGGCGGCGGCTAAGCTATCCAAGCACCTGGGGAGGGGTGACTACGTGCTGCTGGACCGCAGCTTATCGGCCCCTCCCATGCTTAGGCGCAGCACGCGGGAGCTGTTCGATAAGCTCGATAGGAAGCTTAGCTCCCGCGGCGCCGTTCTAGTTGGGATAACTAAGAGGAGTAGGCTATCCTTGAACACGGGGGAGGGGCTAATAGGCTACCTGATATCGCTGGCGGATAGGGTGTACAGGGGGCTGCCGTGGTACTATCACCCGGTCTTTAGGGAGGTGGAGCTGCCGCTCTGGTTCCTAGGGGACCTAGCCGTTGCTAAGTTCTCGGAGGCCTGTGAGAACGCGTTCCGGGTCGACATATCGAGGAGGGCGCTCGAGGATAGGCCCGTGTCCGTCGTGGTCGCGGAGCTAGCCTACCTCCAGGACATGGCGACGCCCGGCTACCCGTATCCGCTTAAGGCCGTCCACGACATGGCTAGGATAAGCGAGCACGAGCTAGGCGTCGACAGGCTCCTCTTCTTAGAGGCGCTTAGCGAGGTGGGGCTGGAGAAGAGGTTCTTGGCGAGCGTTAGGTCGGCGAGCTTCAAGGAGAGGTACCTGTGGGGTGATTCCATCTGAAGCTAGGCATCGTCGTCTGGGTTGAGGGGACTACGGTTAAGTTCAGGGTTAACGAGGGCGTGCTCGTTGAGAGGGGGCAGCTGGTTAAGGTAGTGGATAGGGGGCAGAAGTTCATCCTAAGAGTGTACGACTTCAAGCCCGAGTCCTTGCTAACCCCCGCCGAGATAGCGATGGTTAGTAAGCGGGTTGAGCACGGCGAGAAGCCCGTCATATACGACCGGGGGCTTAGGCTGTACGATACGGCGCTAGCGACGATACTGTGCCAGGTCGGGGAGGACGGCAGGGTCCACGGCCCCACGGCCGTTCCCTCCCTGTTCAGCGTCGTCGAGAGCCTAGACTCCCAGGACCTAAAGCAGCTTAACCTGGACACGGGGGACCTACCGATAGGCTACGTCAGGGTTGGGCATAGGAGCTCCGGCATAGTCGTCTCGCTTAACGGCGCCGCCACAATACCCCACCACATCCTCGTGTGCGGCGTCACGGGCGCTGGCAAGAGCAACCTAGGGAAGGTGCTAGCAGCGGCGATAATGGCGGCTAGGAGCAGGTACAGCCTAGTGATATTCGACTGCGAGAGCGAGTACTTGCTCGGCTCCTCCCCAGAGCACCTGGGGCTAGCCCACCTCCCAGAGGCCGAGGAGAGGCTGTTCTACGCGGGCCCCGGCATTGAGAGGCCCTGTAGGATTAGGTTCCTGTTTAGGGTCGATGGGGTAGAGCTCGAGAGGACCGTGCAGGCCCACCCGCTTAAGGTCCCGCTCAGCTCGCTAAGCCCCTTAGACTTCTCGATGACGGGCGAGTTCTCGGGCCCCCAGGAGGAGCTGCTCTGGCTAGCCTATAGGAAGTTCGGCAGGGAGTGGCTATCCGTCATCTTGAGGAGCGACGCGAGGAGCATCTACAGGAGGATCGAGAGGCTCGCCTCGATCTCCACGATCAACGTTACGAAGAGGAAGATCAAGAAGATGCTCGGCTCGGGCGAGGTCTTCGTCGAGGAGTCCGAACACGACCTGCTAAGGGCCGTGCTAGGCGCCGTGGCTAAAGGGATGGTGGTGCTGATCGACATACCCTTCGCCTCCGAGAGCGAGGAGAAGCTGCTCTCAACCGCCGTAGCCCGCAGGATATTCAGGATGTACGAGAAGATGAGGAAGGAGTTCCCCGAGAAGTGGCAGGAGCTCCCCCCAGTCCTCATAATGGTGGAGGAGGCCCACAGGTACCTCGCCAAGGAAAGCCTGACAACGGGCGGTGAGGTTAGGGAGAACATATTCTCGATAATAAGCAAGAGGGGTAGGAAGTACAAGGTAGGCGGCCTTTACATAACCCAGATGCCCGGCGAGCTAATGGAGGCCGTCATCAGGCAGACCCTAACCAAGATAGTCCTACCACTCCCGACGAAGCCCGACTACAGCAAGGTGATACAGTATAGCCCCTACCTAGATGAGGCCGAGCAGGAAATAAAGACGCTCGACCGAGGCGAGGCCCTCATAGTCTCCCCTCCCTCCGGCATAAGGTTCGCCGTACCCGTCAAAATATTCAGCTTCGAGGAGCTCGTCGAGGAGAGGCTAAGGCGGGCGAGGCTCCTCAAGCCCGAGGAGAAGGCGATGAGAACCCCTGAGAGGTAGCTCTACCACAGAGCCTAAGAGTAGGAGTTACTAAGCGCCCGTGGAAGAGCTAAAACCGTATAAGGATTAGCTAGACCCGATTAGCGAGGGGTGCGAGCTAGTCATATGCAGCGTACGCTATGTGGGAAGTGGCTAGAGCTGCTGAAAGATCAAAAGGAGGTCTTAAAGTGGCTTAGAGAGAACTACAAGGAGCTTAAGGCGAAGCACGAGGGGAAGTACGCATCATATCTAAGGGAAGGCTGGTAGGCTTATACGAGAGCTTCGAGGATGTGATTGAAGCCGTTAAGGAGCAAGGCTTCCCTGGAGCCATCGTGGTCAGAGTAGGGGAGCCCCTCGAGAGAAGAGTGGAGATGGGGTTACCCATCGAAGCGCTAGAGCGGAAGCGCTAGGATTAGCGGCTCCGAGCCTCCTCCCCAGCCCGCGCACCGTTAACGCCTTAACGCACTTAACGCTATGAGAAGATTGCGCCATACAGCACCGAGATTAAGGCTAGCCCGCCGAGCAGGACCTAGGCGCTAGCTCAGACAGTGCTTGCCATAGGACCTCTGCAAGCCCTCCTTAAAGCCGTACAGCTAGCCTTACGATCTACTAGGCGGAACCTCGCCCGCTAGGACCTTTCGAGCTATTTCAACGAGCTCGGCGACGTACCTTAGCCTAGCCTCCACCTGTCCCCTATCAAGCTTAGCTTCGTGGAAGCCTTCTACGTGGAGGAAGTAGGCGTGATCCCAATCGTCGTAAACCCTACCGCTTACCCTATCCGCGAGTTTCCTCGCGGCCGAGTCTAGGATGCTCAAGGTCCACCTACCCCTCCTCCAAGCCTCCTCAGCCTCTTCAAGCCTTAAGGCCTCAGCCATAGCCTTCACACACTCCTCAGCCGCCTTGTAGAGCTTCTCGGAGGACTGGACGGTATCGCCCCTCGCTAGCGCCTCCTCAGCTTCCTTAAGGCACCTCTCGGCTAGCTCTAGGCGCACGGAAGCCCTCTCCCCAGGATCTAGGTTTGCCTCGCGGAGAAGTAGCTCCACTACCCTAGACTCCACGTCTATGCCTCTCTTCAAGGCTAGCTCGTACAGCCTCCTCGGGATAGCTACCGAGACTGACACGCCTAAGCCCGCGTACCCAGCCGCGCTGGAGAATAAAGCCTTTTCTAAGGAAGTTGCCCGCTAAGGCTTGAGGCGTAACTTAAAGCCCCTCTCCAGCCACTACCTCCTGAAGATCGATGAAGTTCGTAAGGTGCGAGATCGACTTCGATAAGTGTAGGCGGTGCGGCTTCTGCCTCTACTACAACGTCTGCCAGTCGCCAGTAGAGTGCGTAGGCTGCCTAAGCTGCTACTGGGCGTGCCCCTACGAGGCCCGCAGGCTAGTAGAGGTCGAGGAGGATAGGCCGACGATAAGGATCTACGTAGACGGCGTCGAGCGCGAGGTCCCGAGGGGAATAACGATTAAGCGGGCGCTCGAGCTGTGCGGCTACTCGATACCGGAGCACGAGGCGGCTAAGGGGCTGTGCGCCCCCTGCAGGACGGGAGGCTGCTACAGCTGCTTAGTCGAGGTTAACGGGGAGCTCGTTAGGAGCTGCATAACGCCCGTTAGGCCGGGAGACGACATAAGGACTGACGTGTCGGGGCGGGAGCCATTAAGGATAGTCCACGGCCCAGAGCCCCACACCGTCGGCGGCAAGGCCACCCCATGGAGCGAGAAGCGCAAGGGCAGGTACATAGAGGTAGCCATATGGGTAGCTGGCTGCAACCTCAGGTGCCCCCAGTGCCAGAACTTCCATGTCACATACTCGTTTCTGATACATAGGGACATGTAAAAAGAGGAATAAGGAAAGGGGATTTAGATGACGCCGAAGTAGTAGGCTGGGCCTTTGATTCTCCTTACCTTCCTCCTCGTTACTACGTAGAGTACTGGCCTGCCCTGCACTACTAGGTCGTCTCCCTCAAGCCTTGAAGCGTCCTCAGCCCTAAGCAGGTACAGCCTACCCCC
>CAZAZN010000068.1:2852-7198 GCA_964489665.1 uncultured Thermofilaceae archaeon | reverse complement strand
TAGCTCCACCTGTAGTGCCTATTGGCTTCCGAGTTCCAGGGGAGGGACAGCAGCTTATCTACTAGGCCTCTAGCCTGCTCGAACGACTTAGTTCGAGGGTCGTCCATTAGCATTAGGACCAGGCTCTTCCTGTCGCCCTCTAAGAACGCCTGAAGCACTCTCTCCATCCTAAGTATCCTTGGGATCATGACGTAGAGCATGAGCCTCCTCGGGAGAGTTAAGCCGGAGAATACGTGCCTGAAGCCCTTAGCGCTAGCTATCACGGGGACCTCGACGGCTACGTCGTCCGCAATGCCCGAGATCGCCCCCTGGTTTGGCACGTTTATGACGACCCTGGTCTCCTCGTCGTTTACCACCGCGTTTATGAAGGGAACTATCTGCTCGTCGCTGCGCACGGGCGGGAACTCCTGTAGTAGCGAGGCCTTGGGGTTCTCGGCTAGGGCATACATCCTCCTAAGTATCACGTTGTGTAGGGCTAGGTAGATGCCCCAGCCTATTTCGGAGTCGAAGCCCCCTGTCGGGCCATACCACTTGCGCTTAGTGTCGAGGTCGGTGTGGAACCACCAGGGCGATACGGCCCTTATCGTATCCCCTAGCGGGAAGAGGCCGTAGAGCCTGTACATCTCAACGGCCGCTGGGGACATCTGCTCGCTCTCCCAGGGGAGGGCCATTAGGTACTCCTCGCTCTGCCAGTACTTCTCGGCCTCCTCCTCTATCCACCTGTCTATCAGGGGGTACGCGTCCTCGCCCCTATACGTGAACTTAACCAGCCAGACGTTATGGTTCGTTCCAGCCATGTCCGCCTCGACGTACCTCAGGTCTAAGCCCAGCACCTTAGCTATCACCTTGTAGCCTAGCCAGCCGTGGCACATGCCAACGGCCTTAACCTTAGCCTCCCTGATGAGCAGGGTTGTACCCTCGAACACGGGGTTAGCTAGCAGGATGTACCAGGCGTCGGGGGCGAGGTCCTCGACGTCCCGGGCTACGTCTAGGAAGAACTTAAGCTGCTTGTAGGCGCCTATGCTACCGTAGTAGTCGCACACCCTATCGCCTATCCCCCTGTAGTAGCCGTACTCCTCGGCTATACTTCTCTCCCTCTCCATGTTGGCGTAGCCGACCGTGAAGGCGGTGTTCACGACGAAGTCGGCGTCCTTAATCGCCTCCCGCCTATCCGTAGTCGCCTCGAACTTGACATCGGCTCCAAGCTCCTCCACGTACCTCCTAGCTAAGCCCAGAACGACCCTAAGCCTCTCCTCGTTAATGTCCATGAGGACGACCTCGCTCCCCCAAAGGCTCCTGGTAACCGCCAGGTCCCGGATGAAGGTCATGGACCAGGCGATGCTGCCAGCGCCTATCACGGCTATACGGGCCTTAGCCATGCCTAAGACCCCGCTAGAAGCGAGCGCGCCGGTAATTTAGCGTTAAGCGCGACTCGAGGCGGCTAAAGGCGAGCGTGAATCGCTTAGAAGTAGGGGGCGAGTAAGGAATATAACGGTCTGCGACGTCATAAGGTCGGATCCTGAGGGCCCGTAGCTCAGCCCGGTAGAGCGCCCGGCTCATAGCCGGATCTGGTAAGAGACCGGGTGGTCCCGGGTTCGAATCCCGGCGGGCCCACCATTCGTTCTGTTTCCCAATTAACTCGATAAACAGCCGGTATAAGCGCCTAGTCGCCCGTCTCCCCCCTTTCTAGCAGGGAATAGGTCTTTGAGGTGTTCTCTCGAGCTATCTCTGCGAGCTTAGCTCTTCGGAGATCTTCCTTATCTCCTCTAGTGCTACATCGACTAAGTGTGAGGGTATTTTTATCGAGGCGGCCTTCTCCAGCCCACCTCCAAGTCTTCCGCACCTTTCTCCTATCCTCTTGATGGCCTTTAGCGCGCTGACTTCCTTGAACGAGGGCGCCCTACACGTTATGACGACGTCCCTCTCCCCCACGTTGAAGAGCAGGAAGACTAGCCGCCCGCTATTCTCGGCGAAGCTTGACGCGATCGTGCCAGCGTGCCCGTATACTCTAACCCCCCTCAGGTCTATTACCAGCACCGTGTCGGATGAGTACGCTACGCTGCGCTCAGCTTCCTTCATGAGCTTCTCCAGCTTCTCGAAGCTCTCCTCCGCCCTCATCGCTACCTCGTCGTCGATCAGCTGCCTCCTCTCGAGCCACAGCTCGACGAGCTTTAGCTTAAACGACTCGTCTGTGGGCTCGGACGCTAGCGCCGCCTGCAGGGTCTCGGCTATCGAGTAGAGCGGGTCGTTCCTGTCAAGCTGCCTGACCTTATCGCCGACCTCGCCTAGAACCACTAGCTTAGAGAAGAACTCAGGATCCTCAGTTAAGTGTAGGAACGCTCTCCCCACGATTGTGGCGGTGCAGCCCTCGAGCGTCGTCATCAGGGAAACGCCCGCCTCTATTATGTCTAGGGCGTGCTCTAGGGTGGCTGGGTGATGGTCTATCCAGGCCACCCTAGCTCGCCTGCTTATCTCGCTTAAGAGCTCTCTAAGCGCTCCCCAAGTCCCCTCGTCGAGGCCTACGTCCAGCACGAAGAGGGCTTTGACGAGCCCTAGCGAGGTTAGTCGCCTAATGGTCTCGTAGAGCTCGAATGGTTGAGCGGTCCTAATTAACGGCTTAACCCCTCTAGTGCGCCTAAGGGCAGAAGCTAGTACAGCGGCGGAGGTGAGCCCGTCTAGGTCGCCGTGGGCGATGATCCATATCAAGCTTAATCCCTACCCCTTAAGCTCTCCTAATTCCTTGTCAAGGAGGGGTGGTAGCTCGCTATTTATGCATTCTCCGAGCGCCTTAACTGCCTTAAGCACTGGAAAGGCTGTTAGCACGCGCCATCCCTTCTTCACCAGAATGCTGCGGCACGCGGTAGCTGTGGATACATCCGGCGGCAGTAGCGAGAGCGTTATCAGTACTTCCGAGTACCCGGCGTCCGTGGCAGTTACGTCGAGCTCTGCGTACCCGTCAACCCCCCTCACCCTGACCCGCTTACGCGAGCGTAGCCTTCGCGGGCTTAGGTGAACTACCCACCCCTTCTCTAGCAGTTTTTCTCTTAGCCTTTCCAGCGATAGTTCTCTAACGAGCCCCGGCACGATGAGGCTCATGCTCGCAATCAACGCCTTCAGCAGGGTCTTTAGCTCCTCCTCGCTGAGGGGGCGCGCCCTACGGGGGACGAGCGTTACCTGCCTATTTTTCTCGTCGTAGCTCCACGCCATGCCTAGCTCGGTGGACAGCATCTCCGCCTCGAACGGGTAGAGGGGGGCTATCCTTATCTCGGATATGTCTATGCCCCCCTCCTCAACCCTGTACTGAACGACGATGCTCCACTTGCCTAAGCTTATGCTCTTAACCTTACGCTCTGACAAGACCTTACGTCCCCCTAGGATCTAGGAGGAGACGGAAATATAAGAGGGATTCATAGGCTAGCTAAGCCGGGTTTAGGGCCCGGGCTTTGGGATGGCTGAGAGGAGGCTTGGGAGGTTCCTCAGGGTTAAGCGGAGGTACGTAGGCGGGATACTCTCAGGGGCTAAGAGGAGCACTATCAGGTTGGGCATCATCAGGTTAACCAGTAACAGGCTCTACGTAGAGTGCGGGGGGCTAGTCTACGGCGAGGTCATTGTCGACTCGATAAAGTACGCTAAGCTCTCGGAGCTCAGCGAGGAGGACGCCGTCGTCGACGGGTTCGAGAGCTTAGGGGAGTTGAGGGAGGCTTTAACGGGTATCTACCCTGGGATAGGCGATGAGGACTGGGTAACGGTGATAAGGTTTAGGCTAGTTGCCAAGTACGAGAGGCCGGTTAGCAGGTACGAGGTGGAGGAGGGCTGGAAGCTAACTTCCTGGGACTATGTCCTTCATCTAACTAAGCTAGCTAAGATGTACAACATGGCTAGGGACGTCCACGAGTTGAGGGTGCTTAACGCTATAGCCTCCTCTAAGAGCTTGGAGGAGGCTTGCGAAAGCCTAGGTGGCGTAAGCGATAGCTACGTTAAGGCTATAGTAGCTCGCATGAGGAGGAGGCTTAGGAGGATCGGCGTCGTCTAGGCTTAAACACGGAGGATACGGCTTCGGAGAGCTTTTCCGCGAGCTCCTCCCCCTTCTCCACGAGCCTGTCGTAGTACTGTAGGAACTCCGACTTCATGTCCTTGATAACTTCGTCGGGGTGCCTAAGGCCTTCGGCGACTTTTTGAAGCTCCCGCTCCATCCTCCCCCTTACCTCGGGGCTCACTATCTCGGGTACGACTTCGAGGAGCCCTAGCGCTACGGCCTTGCCGAGCGGCGTGGGTATGCACCTCTTACGCCTTACGACGAAGTACCCCCTTTCGATGTTAGTGTGTATGTGGTCTTGCATCGTGGC
>CAZAZN010000068.1:0-2752 GCA_964489665.1 uncultured Thermofilaceae archaeon | reverse complement strand
GACTTCAGCTCTAGGCGCGGCCCTAGTTGGGTATATGGGTGGGTGTGCCCTATCGTCCTCGCTACCCTGCCTAGGCTTAATCGGGCCGCTTAGGACGTAT
This sequence comes from uncultured Thermofilaceae archaeon, assembly GCA_964489665.1. GTDB lineage: Archaea > Thermoproteota > Thermoprotei > Thermofilales > Thermofilaceae > CAZAZN01. The sequence continues at coordinate 2,652 of CAZAZN010000068.1, read as the reverse complement.
TTCTCTACGAACCACCCGATGCCCTCAAAGCTCCTAAACATGGAGGCTATAGCCCTGAGGTTGAGCGTAGGCGGGTATATCGTGGTGTCCGTTCTAGGGTAGGATATGAGGCCGTCTTGGTAGAGATCCTCGGCAATGCTCATCGCCTGCTTAGGCCTTATGTCCAGAAATACGCTAGCCCTTCTCTCTAGCTCGATCGTGTTTAGCGGTACGGGGGGCTTTTGCTCTATGTGCGAGTAATCGGCTTTCGAGACTACCGCTACGCCAGCCTCCTTAGCCTTCTTAAGGAGCTCCTCAGCCTCCTTCCTGCTCTTAATCTTGCCCTGCTTAAGCGTCGCTTTAAAGCGCGTACCGTCGTACTCTAAGACCGCCTCAAGCATGTAGTACTTCTCCGGCTTAAAGTTCTCCCGCTCGAGCGCTCGCTTAACGACGAGGTAGAGGACTGGTGTCTGGCAGGGGCCGTAGCTAAGGAATTTCCCGCGGGGGAGCTTAGAGCCCCTCTTCTCCACCATTAGCGTAAGCGCCCTGGTAAAGGCAGCGCCTATGGTGAGGTCGAGCACCATGCGCGTGAACGCCTTATTCGCTAAGTTCTCGTTAAGCTCCCTAAGCCTCCTCAAGGCTCCTAGGAGGTCCTCCCTAGTAACTGCCGAGAACCAAGCCCTACTGAACTTTAAGTTCGGGTTAGCACGCCGCATTACCTCCATGATCTCAAAGGCGATGCTCTCTCCCTCGACGTCGGCGTCGGTAGCTAGGATGACCCTCTTAGCCCTCCTACCCACTTCCTGTAGGGTTTTAACGAACTTCCTGGCTTCGGGCCTAACGACCTTGATGGGCCTTACGAAGAACAGCTCCCTAGGGTCGACTAGGCTCCACTTATTGTACCTAGAGGGGAAGTCGAAGTCCATGAGGTGTCCGCTGACGCCTATCGACAGCCACTTAGCTCCGTTGACCGAGAATTCGTACGCCGTAACGCGCCCTATCTTAACTACCCTGTACCTACCTCCCGAGAGGTACTTTGCGAATGCCCTAGCAACTCCTGGCTTCTCGGCGACTATGACGCACTCGTAGCTCATAACCTAGAGGGCTACCTCCTACGCCTCTTCTTCGGCTTAACTTCCATCTGTACGGACCTAGCCCTTATCCCTATTCCTAGTAGCCTTCGCATAGCTTCATCTAGGAACCTAACGTAGGCGCCCTTCTGTCCTACAAACGCGCCGAACTCCTTGCTGTTCACCTCAACCTCTAGGTTAGAGCCAGCTACGTCCACCTCCCCGATGTGCCTGTCGATCCAGCCTACTGGGTGAAGCGCTAGGATTATGTCCCTAAGCTCGGTCGTTAGCTCGACCGCCCTTATAAAGTAGCCAGTCTCGTCCTGCACCTTGTTTATCCTCTCGCCTCTCTTCCCTATCAGCCTGCCGAGGTAGCCCTCCTTAGCGATTATCAGCACGTCAGGGGCTCGCGTAACGCCGAACTTCTCCTTGATGTCCTTGAGGAGGACCACGGTTACGATGTCGGTGTCGGGGGCGTGCGTATAGGCTACGTTCAGCACTTTCTTCTCCTCCTCGTTTAGGCTCCTCTTACGCAGCTTCATCTCTATAGCGAGCTTAAAGCCGCGCTTAGCTCCGGGCCTAACGATGTCCTTTATCCCAAAGTCAACTACTATCGCCCGCTCCTCCCCGAGCAGTAATTCCCTGGCAAGCGCAGCGCCGTTCTTCTCGTCGGGAGCTAGCTGTAGCAGCGGATCGCCCGCCACCACTAGTTTAGAGTCGGTGCCTACCCTTACGAGCGCCTCGGTTATAACGTCCACGGATAGGAATTGGACGTCGTCGAGGAATACTAGGGATTTATCGAACGTCCTGCCGATTAGGAAATTCGGGTCTACGAATTCTATCTTGCCGTCCTCTACTAGGCTCTTAACCTCAGAGGGCTGGATGTAGGGCGCTACGAGCCCCTGTAGGTAGGAGAGGGACATTTCATAGTAGAGGTCGCCGAGTTCAGTCGAGCTGAGGAGCTTCCTACTCATGATCTCCCTAATTGGTCGCACTATGACGAAGCGCGTGTACTTGCCGGCCTTAACAGCGCCTATCCCGTAGAGGCACGTTATGAAGCTCTTCCCGGTCCCCGTAGGGCCGAAGGCGCCCACCAAGTCCGCGTCCGAGCTCTCAAGCGCCGCTACTAGGTGCTTTTGTTTTTCGGTTGCCGGCTTAACCGCCTCGGGTAGCACCATAGCTACCACCGCGCCTCAATAGCTAGTAAAGCTCGTTTTTAAGGATCGCCCGCACTACTTCAGCCTTCGCCCACAGAAAGGACAGATTACGTGAACGTCTCCGTATGGGAGCTCGCGGCCACAGAACGGGCACGTCTTCTTAGTGACGGCGACAGGGGCTGGAGGAGCGAGAGCAACGGGAGTTGGCGCAGCTTCGACCTTCTTAGCTCTAGATAGTAGCGGGACCTTCCTAGCCTTAGCGGCTACGCTTACTGGCGTCCTCACCGGCTTAGGGGCCTGAGCTACCGGAGCCGCAGGGATTGGAGCGGCCGCCCGGGTAGCAGTAGGGGCGGCTGGAGCCCGTACCTGCGCACCCCCCATCTCCACAAGCCGCGCAAAGAGGTAGAACGTATACGCGCTAACCACCTCCTTTAGCGAGAACCATA
>CAZAZN010000067.1:0-7281 GCA_964489665.1 uncultured Thermofilaceae archaeon | reverse complement strand
AAGCCTAACAGGGGAGACCTAGGCTCGAACACCTTTCGGGCAACCCCTAGCGAGGATCCCGACAGTATCAGCCTCCCACTGGGGTGGAAGGCCGTTAGGTCCTCTAGCATGCGTAAGGGGAGCCTCTGGAACTCGTCGATGATGAGCGTACCGCCTCTCTCTAGCACCGTTCCCGCGGCGTCGACCAGCTCGTCCGCGCTGTTGACCTCTACCCCCTCAGACCTTATGGAGAGATCCCTCCTAACGGTGACGTACGCGTCCCACCTAACGAAGTTCCTCAAGAGGAACGTCTTCCCAACCTTCCTCCTGCCGTAGAGGATGATCCACCCCCGAACGCCCTCAAGCTCCTCAACCTCAGATCTAACTATGGTTAAAGAATTCACGTTAAATAACCATGGTTATCATGGTAATTAACCTTTTGATTGAGAACAGCGGGATAGCGCTAGCTTTAAGGCGCACCAGCCTAGGGACATCGCGTTTCTGGTGGTTTAGATGCTCGAGTACTGGCGACAGCTACCGCTAGCGGCGAAGAGGTACATTCTCTACCACTGCGCAGTTACGCCTCTGCTATTCGTGTGGTACATAGTGCCCTACTTAATGCTGGAGTCAGGGCTTAGCGTCGCCGAGGCTGGCGCGATACTCACCTTCGGCTCAGCCATCAGCGCCTGCCTAAACTTCCTAGTAGGCAGGTGGCTCGACAGGGGGTGCCCCAACACTGTGATGGCGGCTATAAGCCTAGTTGAGGGCTCCTCCTACCTCCTTTACTACCTAGCCTTTACCACGAGGAGCACAATCTGGATCCTAGCTGGCGCCGTGGTGGAGAGGCTTAGCTTCGGCCTATACCCCGTCTACGCGGTCTACGAGTACGAGGCGTACCCGGAGGAGATTAGGGAGAAGGCGTACGTCTACCACAACGTGCTGCCGCTAGCGTCCCAAGCCCTAACCTATCCGCTAATAGGCTACGCCTTAGGAGTGCTATGGCCCACCTGGAAGGCGATGATGGCGGGCCTGTTAGCTATAGCGATCCTATCCTATCTCTCCGCGCTACTACCCCTACGCTGGCTCCCGAGGCTCGGCTCTTCCTCCCCACTAAGGAGGGAGAGCAGGGAAGAAGGAGGGATACCTCGCGGCTTCTACCCCGTAGCGCTAGCCCTCATACTAATGGGGCTCGCATACGCGCTAGCCCCACCGCTGATCCTAGTGAACCTGTTCAGGGAGGCTCTAGGGGGAGGATTGTTCGAGATCTCGCTCTACGAAGCCGTATCGGCCTTAACCGTCGTAGCCCTCTCCCTACCGCTGCTCAGGGTTAGGAAGGAGCACGGCAGGTACATGGTGGCCTTAGGCCTAAGCCTAACCTGCCTCTCCAACATAGCCCTCGTCCTCGCCAAGGCGCTCTGGATAGCCCTCCTCGCCGCCTTCCTAGCGTCGGCGGGCTACGCGATAATGGACCCCTTCCTAATGGACATCCTGTTCTCCAACATCCCGGAGGAGAAGAAGGGGACCCTGCTCGGAGGCATAGCGGGCGTAAGGAGGATCATAAACATCGCCTCGCCAGCTATCGCGGGCCTAATGGCCGAGGCCCTCTTCCCAGCGGCCCCCTACCTAGCGTCAGCGCTCTTCATGCTAGCTTGCATCCCACTAATCCTCCTAGCTGCGCGGCGGAGCACCTAAGGGATTTTAAGGCCGGGAGTAATCACCAGATGGCGCCATGGCGTACAGGCCCCTCCCGAGGAGCTTCTACGAGAGGTCCTCCGTAGAGGTAGCGCGTGACCTGCTAGGCAAGGTCCTAGTTAAGGAGGAGGGAGGCACCGTACTAGCGGGCATCATAGTGGAGACCGAGGCGTACGGGGGTCCCGAGGACCCGGCTAGCCACGCTGCTAGGGGGAGGACAAGGTACAACTGGCCCTTGTGGCGTGAGCCCGGGCTAGCCTACGTCTACAGGATCTACGGGATCCACCACTGCCTTAACGTCGTAGCGGCTGAGAGGAGGGGGCTAGGCTCAGCCGTCCTGATAAGGGCCGTCAAGCCGATTAAAGGGGTAGAGGTTATGGCTAAGAGGAGAGGGGTGAGCGACGTAAAGCTCCTCACGAGCGGACCAGCTCGGCTAGCCCAGGCCTTCGGCATAGACCTCTTCTTTAACGGCTGGGACTTGACGAGGGGCGAGGTCCTCTACATAGCGTACGGCGAGGACGTGCCCGACGGCCTAGTAGCGGCGGCGCCGCGCATCGGGATATCTAAGGCTCGCGAAAAGCCGTGGAGGTTCTACGTAAGGAACAGCCCCTTCGTTTCGAGAAAATAGGAGTTCGATGCCGTATTACGATTTTCACGCTAAAATAATCTCTTAGCATGGTATAAAGTCAAGATAAGAGCAACTTTTTGCGACGGTTTAAAGTAGCAGGGGAATAGATTAAAGGGGTAAACATTTAAAGCCGATTTTCGAGCTTAAGCAGGGGGGCATGATGCCGAAGTGCCCCTATTGCGGGAGGGTATTTAGGAGCGAGCGAGGGCTGAAGATCCATATCGCGAGGATACACGCCCTCGAGGCCTCGGTCGCGAAGCAGCGCGTGCTCGAGGAGCTCGAGGGATCCGAGAGCAAGAGCTCAGTAACGTTTCCCGACATAATTTAGCCTATGTGCGGGAAAAGCCTCTAAAAATCCGCATTTTTTCTAAGCCAGCTTAGGAACCTTCAGCTCTTTAGACTCTAAAGCCCTCCTACCATAATAGCCCTCTAAGGCCTCAACGAGCTCCTCTAGAGTTAGAGGCGGCTCGCCGTCCCCTACGAGCCTCCTATAGATCTTCACTGGGAGGGGCGGCTCCATGCCGGCCTCGGCTAGTAAGCGCTCGTCGGAGAGCAGGTCCTTAGCCCTCCCAGCGGCTAGTACCCGTCCCCCTTTAAGCAGGTACACCCTATCGGCTATCCTCGCCGCAAACGCTACGTCGTGGGTAGCCACGGCTACCGCCTTACTCTCCGCCCTCAGCCTAGATATGAGGCTCTCTAGAGCCTTCTTCCAGGGAACGCTAAGGTAGGCCGTAGGCTCGTCGAACAGCAAGAACTCCGGCTCGTAGGCGAGGACGGAGGCTATGGCAACCCTCCTCTTCTCGCCAGCGCTAAGGGTGTAGGGGGTCCTGTCCAGCAGGTGCTCTAGCCCTAGCTCCCTAGCTACCAGCTTAACCCTCTCCTCGACCTCGTCCTCTGGGGCACCTAGCTGGCGTAGGGCAAAGGCTATCTCCTCGAAGACCGTTGGGTTAAACAGCTGGTCGTCGGGCTCTTGGAAGACCAGCCCTATCCTCCTCCTAGCGCCTGGCAGTTGCCCGGTTAGGGGGCGCCCATCCAGCAGCACCTCGCCCCTGCTAGGCTCCAGCAGGCCCGCGGCGACTAGTAGGAGCGTCGTCTTGCCGGAGCCGTTAGGGCCGAGGACGGCCACTACCTCCCCGCTAGCCACCTTTAAGCTCGCTCCCCTAAGCGCCTCCACGCCGCCCGGGTACGTGAGCCAGGCGTCCCTAACCTCGAGGACTCCCATACTATCACGGCCCAGCTATCGCTAGCCAAACTGTAAACAGTAGGACCAGTATTAATAGCGGATCGTAACGGGATAGCCTTAGCCCACGCCTATTCCTAGCCCTTCGCGCGCCGAAGCAGCGAGCTCTCATAGCCATGCTAACGGCGACCGCCCTCCTGTAGCTCCTCAATAGGATCTCGCCTACAGCGCTAGCTAAGCTAGCCCACGCTAGCCGGTACCCGCACCGCCCAACGAGTCTCGCCTCCCTAGCAGCTACCATCGTGCATAAGTCCCTAACGAACATAGGCGTGTACTTGAAGAAGAGGCCCACCATCTCGACTAGCTCCACCGGCGCCCTAAGGGTCAACAGTCCCTCCAGCAGCCCCCTCCAGCCCAGGTGGATCGTGATCGCCGAGAAGATGGCGGCGGCCGAGGTTACCCGTAGCACGAGGAATAGAGCTTCCCAGGCGCCAGCTAGCGAAACGTACACCTTAAGCGGTCCCATGCACGCTGCCGCTACGCGCCCCTCGCCGAGCAGTAGTAGGGGTGCCGACACGGGGACTGAAATGAAGAGGGCGAAGGCTACAGGCCTAAGCCAGCTCTTAAGCCCCCCGCTGGTGAGGGCCGATAACGCAGCCCCTCCGACAACCGCTGCCAGGTAAGCGGTCAGGCTCCTCGTAAAGGAGGTCGCGCAAGCGGCTACGATAGCCGCTAGAATCGCGAGTGGAGGGGAGAGGGTATAGGTGCCGGTATCGCGACTAAAAACCTCTAGCGCCTCGGCAACCTCCCTTAGCAGAGCGGCCGTTAGCCCAGTTCGCCTCAAGGGCCACGCCCTGCTAGCCTAGCTATGCCTAGGCCTAAGGCTAGGACCACCGCTACGCCTATTACGCCCGCGACTATGTACCCGACCTCTTCAGGGAGCCCGGGCACCGTATAGTCGAGAAACGGCGTCCAGTTAGTCTGCTCGGTGATGTCCTCCAACCCGACGGCCTCCGCCGCGATGTCGAGCGGCTCGTGGTAGCCTACGGCCTCGGAGAGTATTACGCCGAACAGCGGACTAATGACTAGGAGCACGGCTATCGCTATAAGGGCGTTCCTGTACTTCACGCTCCCACCCCCCTAACTAGGTGAGGAGCCCTCCTAGCTAGGTAGGCGACAACTGCCGCCGTGATCACGCCCTCGATGATGCCGAGCGCCGCGTGCCAAATTCCCATGACGGGGACGGTTACTGAGAGGCCGTAGGGCAGCTGGCTCGAGACGCCTATCTCCACGCCGCAGGCGATGCCCGCTAGCGTTATCCCGAGCCAGCCGCCGAGGAAGGCACCGACCAGCTTATACCTCTCCGGGAGTAGCTTATAGAGCGCGTAGCCCACCAGCACGTCTATTATAGCCATGTTGAGCACGTTCGCGCCGAAAGCCGTAATCCCGCCGTCGTGAAACACGAGGCACTGTACCAGCAGGACGAGGAAGAGAGCTATGAAGCCCAGCCACGGCCCCAGCAGGATCCCGGCTAGGGCGCCTCCGACGAAGTGCAGGCTAGTGCCGCCGGGAAGGGGCCAGTTCAGCATCTGGGCAGCGAATATCCCAGCGGCTAGGACCGAGGCTAGCACGGCTCTCTCCCTGCTCTCCTCCCTCCTAAGCTTGTAGAAGGCATAGGCGGCGTACACTAGCGCTATAATGTAGGTGACGGCCGCCGTGACGGGGTCTAAGAACCCGTCAGGGATGTGCATGTGCTCACCGTCGAACTATTATAAGCCGCTCGCCTATAAGTGTTACCAATTTATAAAATGGTAACATCTAGAGCATATGCACGAAAATGCTACTCAGCCCTTGGGACGGGCTAGCGCTGGCTCCTAACCGTTCTCTCGCTTAATCGTACGCAGTCTAAAGCCTAGCTTGGGGGCTGGGGCTAGTTTATTACACACGCCTTAACTCTCTGAGATGGCTATGAGGACCGCCTGAGATGCCGAGCTGGTGACGACGCCTTGCCCTTCCCGAGCCGTAGGAAGAGGTGGTTGCATGGCGATGGAGCGTAGGTGGCTAGTGGCTGCCCTAGCGTGCCTAGCCGTAGCGCTCGCGGTCGTTACCCTCCTATACCTGAAGTGTAGGAACGAGCTCGCGGACCTCAGGTCTAGGTACGCTAGCTTAGAGGCTAACTACAGCGCGCTATCGAGTAGGTACGCGAAGCTGAAGGAGGAGTACGGGGCGTTGAAGTCGAGCTACGAGGAGCTCCTAGCTAGGCTTAAGGGCTTAAAGGCGGGATACGAGGACTTAAAGGCTAGATACGGCGCGCTGATGGACAACTACTCTAGGCTTAAGGCGGAGTACGAGGTGTGCTTGAAGGGGCTTGAAGCGCGGAGGGGCGTAGTCGTGGAGGTCCTAGAGGATAGGGAGTACTACGAGCGAGTGCTGAGGGACTTGAGGAGGGCTAACGAGACGATATGCGTAGCCATGTACTCGATGGTCTACGACCCGGGCGATCCTGTGGACTGGGCTAACGACCTGATAAGGGAGCTAACTAGCGCCGCGGCTAGGGGGGTAAAGGTCCGAGTCGTCATAGAGTATAGGACCTTCTTCGGTGAGCTCGAGCGCAACTTGGAGGCGTACAACTACCTTAAGGGCGCTGGCGTCGAGGTTAAGCTGGACATGGGGAGCGACACCGACCACATGAAGCTGGTCGTAGTTGACGGGAGGATAGCCTACGTGGGGTCGCACAACTGGAGCGAGTCAGCCCTCTACTACAACCACGAGGTCACGGTGAGGATAGTCGACGAGGGGCTAGCTAGAGAGCTCGAAGAGTACTTCGAGGAGCTGTGGAGCGAGGGTTAGGCCTTGAAGGGGATGCTGGTATACGACGACGTGTACCTCGAGCACAAGCCGCCTACTAGCCACCCAGAGAACCCGAGACGGCTTAGGGTAGCGCTAACTGCACTCAGGGAGCGCGGGCTCGATAGGGCCTTCAGGAGGGTTAAGCCGCGTAGGGCTTCTCTAGAGGAGGTGCTCGCCGTACACGACCGCGAGTACGTCGACCTAATAGAGCTGTCGTCGAGGGAGGGCTATACCTGGCTGGACTGGGACACCTACGTCTCCCCTAGGACGTTTGAGGCAGCGCTGTACTCAACCGGCGGGGCGGCGATGTGTGCGGAGACGCTCGTTAGGGGCGAGGTAAGGCTAGCCCTCCTAACTCCTAGGCCCCCTGGCCACCACGCCGGTAGGTACGGGGTGGCTATGGGCGCGCCGACGCTCGGCTTCTGCATCTTCAATAACGTCGCAGTGGCAGCGGCTAAGGCCCTCTCCTTAGGCTTGAGGAAGGTGGCTATAGTGGACTTCGACGTACACCACGGGAACGGGACGCAGGACATCTTCTGGGAGGACCCCCGCGTCCTACACGTAGACCTGCACGAGGCCGACATATATCCTGGGACTGGGTACGTCGAGGACGTAGGCGGAGGCGAGGGGGAGGGGACTAAGGTTAACGTACCGTTCCCGGCGGGGCTAGGAGACCCCGACTACGCGTACGCGTGGCGCGAGGTCGTGGAGCCGCTCCTAGAGGAGTTCAAGCCGAACCTGATACTGGTCTCTGCGGGGTTCGACGCACACGACGGAGAGCCCCTAGCGTTGATGAAGCTAAGCAACCTAGGCTTCAAGTTCCTTGGCTCAGCGCTAGCTGGCGCGGCAAAGGGGCTGTGCGAGGGGAGGATGCTCGTGGTACTGGAGGGCGGCTACTCGGTAGGCCTAGAGAGTGGTTTCCCCTCGTTCGTGGAGGGCGTGTTGGAGGGGG
>CAZAZN010000066.1:0-7287 GCA_964489665.1 uncultured Thermofilaceae archaeon | reverse complement strand
CCTCCCTAGTGGTGCAGGCGTGCCCCGGCCCAACCCCCACCCTCAGAGAGTCCGCGCCCGCCTGAATCAGCGCCTCGGCGGCCTCCCCTGTAACCACGTTCCCGGACATTACGTCGACGCCGAACTCGCTCTTAAAGCGCTTAGTAGCCTCGATGACGTTCCTGCTATGGCCGTGCGCGGTATCTATGACTATCAGATCCACTCCCGCCTCAACGTACCTCTTAACGCGGTCGTCATCGAACGGGCCGACGGCCGCCGCGGCGTGGAAGCTGGCCTCTTTAACCTCCCTTATGACGGCTACGGCCTTTTCAACGTCCATGTTCCTCGGCAGAACCCCTAGCCCGCCGAGCCTACCCATCTCTAAGGCCATCTCCCGCCCTGTAACGGTGTCCATCGGAGAGCTAACTATGGGGATCTTAAGGCGGACTCGAGGAGTGAGCCTCGTCGAGACGTCTATCTGGCCGAGCCTGACCTCTGAGTACTGGGGCACTAGCAATACGTCGTCAAACGTTAGCGCTAGCGGAGCTGAAGTTAGCTTCTCGACGAATAGCCCCATGTGCTCACGTTAGCTTCATAACCGATAAGGATTCTCCAAGTAAAGTAATTACCATATCGCATGATGTAATTACATGTAGAGGTGTCGGGGTTGAGCGGTAGGGTCTACGCTAGGAGCGTTCTCAGGATAGGCAAGTCTACGCTAGCAGTAAGCCTCCCCAAGGCCTGGGCCAAGGCGCGCGGGCTTAGGCCGGGCGACGTGCTGTTCGTAGCGGAGACGCCAGATGGCGCCCTGCTGATAAGGACTTCTAAGCCGGGAGAAGAGAGGAGGTCTAAGGCTCTCCTAGAGATAAAGGAAGGGGAGAAGGGAGCCATAGAGAGGCTGTTGATCGCCCTCTACGAGGCTGGGTACGACGTGATAAGGGTAGTTGGCAAGCCGAGCTTATCCGAGGAAGCTCGGAGGGAGATTAGGAGAGTCCTCAGGAGGCTTAGCGGCTTAGAGATCATAGAGGAGAGCTACGAGTACATGCTCCTACAGTGCTTCCTCAACCCTAAGGCCCTCAACGTCGAGAGGACCCTAGAGAGGATGGAGGCCATCGTTAGGCTAATGCTCCAAGACTTAAGGAGGTGCGCACTTGAGAGGGAGCCCTCACTGGCTAAGCCGATCGCCGAGAGGGACGACGACTTAGATAGGTTCTTCTTCCTACTATGTAGGCAGGTTAACCTCGCGCTTAGAGTTCCATCGATAGCTCCAGAGCTGGGGCTTGAGGACTCGACGCTAGCTATGCCCGTGCTATCCTACGGGAAGGTGCTGGAGAGGATGGGCGACGTGCTAGCGTCCATGGCGATCTACGTGTCCTCGACTCACAGGCTCCCTAGCCGCGAGGACCTTAGCGTGATGGAAGAGGGGTTTAGGCGCGCCGTGAGGACGTTTAAGCTAGGCGATGAGGCGTCGATGAGGGCCGTGAGCAGGATATACGACGAATACGCCTCGCGAGGCGACATATGCCAGGATGTCCTCAAGATGCTCATGTGCAACTTCCTAAGCCTATGCCTTGACGTAATCGAGGTCTACGCCGAGATGAAGGCCATAAGGTGGCCGCTACTTGGCTAGCCCCTTTTCACGAGGTAGTAGGCCGGTACGCCGGATAGCAGCGCCGCTAGCCCGACGGCTATCACCGACGCATCAAACCTAGTAGCCATTACGAAGCAGGAGAGAGTCCCCAGCAGCGGTACTAGCGCGACCCTGCCGACGCTTAGCGGCGTGGCGAAAGGCCTCCTCCTCTCAGGCTCCCTAAGCCTCAGTATGAAAGCTGAAAGGTTTACGAGGAGGAACGTTATGAAGACGCCAAAGCTGGTGATGCCCGCGGCTACCGCTATCTCCCCCACTAGCGTGAACGCAGCTGAGAGGACGCCTATTACGAGGATTGAGGCCCAAGGCGTGCCGGTCCTCGGATCGACCAGCGAGAGGAACTTAGGCAGGGAGCCGTCCCTAGCCATCCCCCAGGCCATCCTCGAGCCGACAATCAGCGCGATTAGGACGGTGTTCGTAGTCGAGAAGAGGGCTATCACCGAGAGCATTAGGCCCGCAGCTCCTCCCAGGGCCTTAGAGGCTACGAGCGCTAGAGGCGCGTCGGACTTAGCGAGCTCCCTCCACCCCACGACGCTTACCGAGGATAGGCCCACGAGGACGTAGATGGTAGCGGTTATCGCTATGGAGAGCAGTATCGCGAGCGGAACCGTCCTCTCCGGGTTCCTAGTCTCCTCGGCGATGTTCGCTACATCCTCGAAGCCTATGTAGGCGAAGAAGACGATAGCGGCAGCCGCCAAGACTCCCTCAATCCCCTTAGGGAGCTCCAGATAGTTCACGCTCCCAAGCCTAGGCGCGCCGATGGCTATTATCACAAGTAGTCCTAGTACCTCGGCTACCGTGCAGACGATGTTCACTTTAGCTGACTTCTTAATCCCAGCGTAGTTCAGCAGGGATAAGAGGGCGATTAGAGCTACCGCTAGGGGGGCGTTATACCACCTTTCGAGGCCCAGCATCTCCCTTAGGTAGCCGGCGAAGCCGAGCGCGACCGTAGCCGCCGAAGTTATACCCGTAGCTAGGATGAGCCAGCCGATGAGGAACGCGAGGAACTCGCTCTTGAAGGCCTCCCTGATGTACACGTACTCAGCTGCCGCCTTAGGGAACATCGACGAGAGCTCAGCGTAGCTAAGGCCGGTTAATAGGGCTACTATCGCGCCTATGAGGAAAGATAGCCAGAGCGCGGGACCGGCCAACTCAGCTGCGACTTGTAAAAGTGAATAAATACCAGCTCCTAATACAATTCCTACTCCATAAGCGGTGCACTCAAGTAGCCCTAGCTCGCGTCTGAGCGACACGCCTTAGCACCCCGTATACGGCGACGTGGAGTCATTAGCGGGGGAGGGTGTCGTTACGCGTTAATTTAATGCTTTGCTATTATATACCTGAGACCGAATGCGAAGATCTGGAGTAGCCGATCTGCCCTTACACGGTGGGAGAGCCCCTCCCTGGCTATTCTCGAGGATGGTTAGGTTAGCTAAGGCTATCGTTAAGGTAATCGTGCTCGAGTACGGGAGGATCGAGCTCCTCAGGCGGCTCTCGGATCCCTACTGGTTCCAGGCCCTAGGCAACGTGCTGGGCTTCGACTGGCATAGTAGCGGCGTGACGACTGTCGTTACGGGCGCTCTTCGGGAGGCGCTAGGCGGCGGGGAGCTGGGCGTAGTCGTCTGTGGGGGTAAGGGACGCAAGGCCCTGGAAACCCCTAGGGAGGTCGTAGCCGCTGCCGAGAAGCTGGGCCTCCCGGAGTTTAAGATCAGGGAGCTCGTGAGGGCTAGTAGGCTGACCGCTAAAGTTGATAATGCGGCGCTTCAAGATGGCTACACAATATATCACCACGCGATGGTGGTGACCGAGGAGGGGGCGTGGGCCGTGATCCAGCAGGGTATGAACGAGGGGGTTAAGCTGGCAAGGCGGTACCACTGGCTTAGCGAGGGGCTTGAGAGCTTCGTTAGGGAACCCCACGCGGCGATCGTAGGCGAAAGGAGGGAGGAAGCCGTGCTGAACATGGTCGCGCTAGAGAGCGAGGGGGCTAGGAAGGCTTCGGTCGACTTAGCTAAGGAGGGGCCGAGGAGGGTTGCGCGCCTGCTAGCTGAGGCTCAGGGGATGGCGACCCTAGACGCCTGGCTAGGCGGCGGGGCGCCTACGCCTAGGGTTAAGTACCTGAGAATGCCCTGGCGGGTTAACTGGGACGCGCTTAAGAGGGTGTACGAGATTCAGCCCTCCAGCTACGAGGAGCTACTGCTCGTAAGGGGGGTTGGCCCCTCGACGGTTAGGGCGCTAGCCCTAATTTCGAGCCTCATCTACGGGGAGGAGGTTAGCTGGAGGGACCCCGTTAAGTACTCGTTCGCTTTCGGCGGTAAGGACGGGGTACCTTACCCCGTGAGGATCGACGAGATGGAGAGGGCGTTAGCCCTGCTCGAGGAGAGCATAAGGATGGCTGAGGTGGAGGAGAGGGAGAGGCTTGAGACGCTAAGGAGGCTTAGGATATTTGTTGACAAGGTAGGGGTGAGGGGCGTTGACTAGGTTCTTGATCTTAAGCTGGGAGGACCTCTTCTGGGATATAGTGGAGCTCGGTAGGCTGATCAAGGAGAGCGGTTTTAAGCCGGACGTCCTCGTCGCTGTTGCGCGAGGGGGGTGGGTTGTAGGGCGCGTGCTCTCGGACCTGCTAGAGGTCGAGGTCGCTCTAGGCTTAACCATTAAGTTCTACACGGGCATCGATGAACGGGATAGGAGGCCTAGGATCGTGCAGCCGTTAGGCGTCAACTTAGAGGGTAAGAATGTGCTCTTAGTGGACGATATAGTGGACACGGGGGAAACCCTGTGGCTTGCTAGGACCCACGTGCTCTCGAAGGGGGCGAGCGAGGTTAGGACGGCAACCCCCTACGTTAAGCCGTGGGCCCGCCACAAGCCCGACTACTATGTTAAGGTAGTCAATAAGTGGGTGGTGTTCCCGTACGAGTACGTCGAAACCCTCAAGGCCGTAGCATCCGAGGGCGTAAGCTTCGATAAGTTCGCCGAGGCTGGGCTAGACCCCGAGGTCCTTAAAAGGCTTGTTAAGGAGCTTAACATCGCCGTCTAGCACGCGTTAACTCCCTTAGACTCTAGGAACTCCTTGAAGTACTTGTTCTTGAGTAGCCTCTCCCTAAGCCGCCTACACCTAGTCATCACGTACACTTCCCAGCTCCTTAGGGCGGGGCATATGTAACAGCCTAGCCTGTAGAAGCCCTCACCGTAAAGCGGGTTTAGCGGAGCGCCCTTAGCCTTCAGGTAGAGCTGGACGAGTCCAGTGCTCCACATCTTGATGGGCGCTAGCACTAGGCCTCCGTCCTCAACCCTCTTCGGCGACCTAGTGCTCCTAGCCCTGGACTCGACGTCGCGGTCACCGACTACTAGGGCGTACTTACCTGAGGCTAGCTCCCTCACCCTCCGCTTTAGAGCCTCCACCTTAAGCCCGGTACACCACCTATTGTCGTGGTTCGGCAGCCCCTTCTTGGCTAGCACCTCCTTGACCGGCGCGTAGACCTCCTCGAGCTTAACTCCAAGCCACGCCGCTATCCTCCTCGCGGTCTCCCCGCTCTCGGGGAAGTCTACGCCCGTGTCAACGTAGATAGCCGTAATCCGCTTAGCTCCAAGCGCCTCCTTAGCGAGAATTAAGGCGACGGTGCTATCCTTCCCACCGCTCAGGGGTACGAATACCTCGTCCACCTCTCGGCCATGAGCCTTGAGGAACTCTACCGCTAACCTCTCGTGAACCCTTAACACCTCCTCGTTAGCCTTCACGACCCTATCCTCCCTTACCTCAAGCACGACGTCGCTAACCCTCCTGCCTCGAGGGAGTCCCTCATCCGGCACCTCAAGCTCACCGACTAAATCGGGTCCCGAGTACACGAGGTGGTGCCCTCCCAGCAGCCTGTAAAGTAGGGCGCATCCGCCGATAGGGCCGACCAGCTCCTCGAGCCTAGCCCTAAATCCCTCTCCTAGCGCTAGGAAAGCGTCCAGATAGGGCTCAATCTCGGCGTAGATCGGCTTTAGCTTGTGGGAAAAGACGTACGCGCTGCCGTTCCACCCAACGCTACACCTTAGCCTAGCCCTAGCCCTAGATATTTCGTACGCTAACACCGATAGCCTAGCGTTTCTAACCTTCTTATACCTGAGCTGGTGCACTAAGACGTTAACGGGGGTGTAGCGCTCTAGCTCGCACAGCTTGGCATCTTCCCTGCCAACGAGGAGTATAACGTACTCGTCGTCGCTTAAAACGCGCTTTAAAGCGCCTAAGGCCTCCTCAACCCCCCTAACGCCCTTCAAGGTGCTTACCTCTACTCCCCACCCCTCGTAGAACGCCGATAGGGCTGCCTTCACGGCGTCGGCGTCCTTCTTAGCCCTAACCACTATCCTCAACATTCCCGAGGAGCCCTTGCTAATGACGCTACTCTACATTTTAACCTCCTCGTAGACCGAGGAGGCGGGGGCCGCCGTTATGCTTAAGCGGCTGCTGAGGCCTCGCCGTGCCGAGGAGCCCGTCGTAGTGAAGCTTAGGGAGGGGAAGCTGATCGTGCTCTCGGACCTTCACCTCGGTTTAAGGACTAGCAGGGCTAGGAGCAACTACGAGGCCGCGGCCTCGCTCCTAAGGAGCTTGAGGGAGGATAGCGACCTAAAGGGCCTGGTGCTGCTGGGGGATATAGTGGAGCTCTGGCAGTCGAGCGCTAAGGACCTGCTCGAGGCGGCCTACACCTTCTTTCGAGAGGCCTTATCCCTTGACGTCCCCCTCTACTACGTTACGGGAAACCACGACCGCATAATTACGCACAGCCCGCTAGAGCTCGGCAGGGGTAAGGGGCGCGCGGTTATAGTTCCCGACTACCTGATCGTTGACGCGGGAGATAAGGCCTGCATCCTACTCCACGGCCACCAGCTGGATAGGCTGTTCCTAGCTACTAGGGGGTTGTGGAGGCTGGAGTCGTACGTCTACACGCTATCGGAGGCCTTGATCTCGCTCCCAGGGCCCTCGGAGTGGGTGATAGCCGTGGTATCAGTAGCCTCCTCAGCCCTAGTGTTCACGGTCTCCAGCACCTTGCCGCCCCACGTTAAGCCGATAGCGTACTACGGCTCGGTAGTGCTACTGCTCCCGCTCGTGCTACTCGTATGGCGGTACGTGCAGTCGAGAGCTTGGTACCTGTTCCTCGCACCCCTCTTCTACGGGCTGGCCAGGAGCAGGATGAGGTACAGGAAGCTGAGAGAGCTCGAGCTGCCCCTGCGCGAGTACCTTTCGGAGGTCCCCGCTAGCGAGAGGGAGAAGGTGCGGTGCGCCGTGCTCGGTCACACCCACGTCCCCGAGATGGTCGAGGTAGGCGGCCTAACCCTAGTTAACGCGGGGAGCTGGGTTAGCGATAGCCCTCAGCCTAACACCTTCGTGGAGCTTTCAAGGGATAAGGTGAGGCTCCTGGCGTGGAGTGGCGGCGAGGTTAAGGTTCTCGGCGAGAGGAAGTGGTGAACGCTGATAAGGTTCCTTAACGCTACATTATCAGGCGATGATTGGAAGAGAGTCAGCCGACCTGTGACGAAGGGCTTGGTCCCCCTTGCTGAGCCTCGCTATAGTCACGCTCATCACCTAGCTCTCGCTAGCCGCCCACGCTATCCTGCACCCAAGGCACGCGAGCTCGACTAGGCAGCTGCTCTCGCCTCCTAGCACGGGCGCCGATATGACC
>CAZAZN010000065.1:0-7455 GCA_964489665.1 uncultured Thermofilaceae archaeon | reverse complement strand
TGGCACTCCGTAGCGTTCACCACTATGGGGATTTCAACGACTCCGCCCTCGTACTTGAGGGCGAGGCTACCGTTAAGAGCCCGGGCTTCGGCACCCTCATGCTAAACGACACGTTCCTCCAGCCACCCGCCCCTAGGACGAACGAGGAGGGGGTTACCGTCCCCTCATGCCTCCTAAGCCTAGCGAAGACGTGCGCCTTACCCTTACCGACGTTCTCCACCCTAACCTCTCCCCTAACCTCCTCCCCCACGCAGACCGTAAACTCGAACTTCTCGGGGCGAGCCTCAAGCTTCGGCACCTCGGGCTTTAGTCGAGGAATTTCAGGCGGCCGAGAAACTCCACCAGACTTCCAGTAGAAGAAGGCGGCGAAAACGGCGGTCAAAGCCAGCGCTAGGGCCAACGCCGAGAGGGCCACCTTACTCATGCGCTAAACGAGCGGTTAAGCTGCCTTGCATAACTGCCTATTAATGAGATCTAAGGAACAGCTAATCCAGCGCCCTAGACGGTAAAGACTAGATTCCCACTTAAGGATCGTAGCTTCCTAGGTCAATGTAGAAGTTCTCGAGATGCCTTAGGCCTTACGAAACCCGCCGCGAAGCTTCAGTGTTAGAGAGGGCGCCCTCTCCTTGCACCTCAAGTACTATTCGCTGAACCTCAGCTCCAGCCCCTTCTCTTCGACGAGCTTCACGTACAGCGCGGCAAGGGCTACTGTGAGAACGTCGATCTCGAAGGGGAGCTCGCGGGCACCGCTACGCTGGAGTAGTATAGCAGGGCCCCGAGGATTATGGAGTTCCTACAATACCTTGTCGACAGTCTGCAGCGTCCACATAGCCCACAGCTGAGCGCTATCCGTGCCAGGAGAGCGGCTAGACGACACTGAGCGACTATATCGCTAGCTTAATACCTGATAGCCCGTTGAGCCGTGGTGATGCATAGAGCATGTGGGAGTGGGCGCCGCGTAGGTCGATGGTTTAGGGGCTAACTAGTGATAGGACTGTAGCAACCTCTACTAGGGCTGCCACGGCTAGGACCGCAACTACTAGGATGTAGTAGATTAAGGTCTCCCTTAACGCGTTTTTAACCGCCGACCACCTAGACCCAGCACCGTACCTGTCGGGTTTTAGCACGGCTATTGAGAGGTTTAGCCCAGGAACCATGGCTAGGGCGTATCCCTCGCCCTCTAACACTAGCGTGGGCAGAGCTAAGTAGTATTTCCTAGCTGTTACTGGCAGCATAACCCCCCAGAGGGCGGCCCTGCAGAGGGCTGAGGGTATTGTCATGAAGATGAGGCCTGGGAGGGTAACCGTCGCTAGCGCTCCGAGGAGGGTGTTGACGGCCAGCGTTATAAGGAAGGCCTCTATGGTTTTCTTAGCAAAGTAGGTCCGTACGGCTGTAGAGAGTATGGGGTCTCTCCTAAGCTCTTCGATGATGGTTCTCATTAACTCCTCGTGTAGCCCCATTGCGTAGAGACCTACAAGCACCGAGGATGCCGCGAAAACCCCGAAGTAGAGGATGTTACAGATAATTATCTTCTTCCAATCGCGCTTGACCATGTAGCTTAAGTAGGCGAGCGCGAGCCTTAACGAGGCACTTGGAGACATGCAGAAATCCCTGCGTCTTAGGAATAATATCGTTAACTTAAGCGCCCCCTAACCTATGAATGTCTATCAGCGTTGTTACATGTCTAAGAAGCTCTCCGAGCAAAGACTCGAGGCCTTAAGCTCGCTTAGCGTAGCGGAGGGTTCATTAAGTTGCTAGAAAGGGGTTTGAGCTAGTGAAAGCCTATCCGATAATTAGGACTAAGAGGAGCAGCGCGAGGGCTATGCAGGCGAGCATCTCTCTCGTTGCGGCCTAGACGATAAGTACAGACGTTTGGTGCATAAGCCTTAACCCGATTCTCCCGCTTTCCCTCGCGGGTGCAGAGGTTGAGTAGGGCGTGGATAGCCCTGCTGGTGGTGACCGTTACAGTGTTGACGGCGTTAACGGCCTTCGCCTCGCCGCCTAAGGTGGGCGAGGCAGCAAGGAGCGTCGAGGTCTTCGAGGCGGTAATTGTCTCAGTTGATAACTCGACTGTGGTCGTGGATAGGGATGGCGAGAGGCTTACGCTGCTCGCCGACGGCTCTTGGATCGCGCTTACGAACGAGTCGGTTAGTAAGGGGAGCTGGGACGAGGTCTCGAGCGATGTTAGGGCGGGCGAGGCGCTGGTAGTAGCGGCGCTAGTTGGTAGGGAAGGAGCCGATGGCGTACTGGCGGGGCTTAAGCAGGAGGGGATCACTCTGATAAGGCTCGCTTTGATCAAGCACTGTGCTAAGAGGCATTTCCATACGAGAGCGTATATGGGCGTAAGGGGGGTAATAGCTGGTAAGGGCTCTAACTATCTGCTGATAGAGAGGGGCGGCGTAAGAGCTATCGCGCTTGTAAATGGTGAGTGGGTTAAGGCTGGCTATGGGAAGGTGACTTGGGACGAGGTCTCCGACGAGTTTGAAGTAGGCGATATAGTGAGGATCTTCTGCCACAACATCCTTATAATGAACGACGAGTTCGCTAAGGTGTTCGGGGTGCGCGCTTTCATCTGGGGCTACAGCGGGGCTATTGTGGACCTAACGTCCGGCGTCACCCTCTCTAGAGCTTAAGCCCCTCTTTTTCTCTCCTGGCTCGGTCCACGCCCAACCGCCCTTGATCGGCCTAAGCTTATACCGCCGCTTGAGGTCCTCTAGCTCCCTTAGCGCCCTCCTGTAGAGCTCTTCGCCGTACACTAGCTTGCCGTACTCTAGGGCGTCGAGGACCAGGGGGTTGAACTCCCTTAGCGCCTCGAACAGCTCCCTACTCGTTAGCCCGATGGCCTCTACCGGCAGCTCTAGCCCGGCTAGTAGCTCGGCTAGCTCGCTAAGCCTCCTGCCCACGGGCACGCCCTCGAAGTCGTCGCTAACCACTAGGAGGTCTACGTCGCTAACCCCCTCGACGTACGTGCCCTTAGCGTAGGAGCCGTGGAGTAGCACCATGCCTAGCCTAAACCTCCCCCTTAGCCGCTTGAGTGCCTCGCCCAGCACCCTACCTAACGTGCCGCTCAACGAACTCCACCACCTCCTCAGCGTACCTAATAGCCTCCTCAGCCTGCTCGCGGGTGTAGTAGTCGCTGGGCACGCCCGCCGGGAAGGCGTTCGGGTACCTCGGCGGTATGTAGTACTGGTCCAGTATCCTCGCGGCGTCCCACAGCCCGCTAGGCACCCTAACGTGCCTCGACGCCTCGCGCAGCAGGTCGAGCACTGAGTGCCCGGTCCTAGCGACGTGAAAGCGTCTTAAGAGGGCCTTTAAGGCCTTCTCGGCCGCCTGCTGGGCGTGGAAGCACGCGTGGTGGTACTGGCCGCCATTGAGCAGTATCCTGGCGGACTCCAAGTCCTCCCTAGCCTCGCGGAGCCAGTCCAGCGCCCTACTCATCTCCTCCTACAACTTTACCAACCGAATAAATAGCGTTAGCTGCAGTTAAGGCTCTACGACCCTAATCAGCTGATATTGCCTAATGGATGTCAATCTTTAGCGGATGAGGCTTTAGTGGTGCGAGCGTGACGCGAGGGCTTAGCTGGAGGCACGTTGAGAGGGAGTACGTTTCCCGAGTATTTGACGAGGTAGCCGCTAGCTACGATAGGGGTAGGGGCGTCTGGTACTCAGGTATCCTAGATCTCGCTAGAGGGCTGGGCGGGCTGGTCCTAGACGTTGGGGCTGGGACCGGAGAGGTAGCCTGTAGGCTGGCGGCGCGGGGCGTAGAGGTCGTCGCAGTCGACTCGTCTAGGGGGATGCTGGGGATCGCTAGGAGGAAAGCAGTTAGGAGAAGGGTGTACTGCTCCGTACACCTCGTCCTAGCCCACCTCCCCTACCTGCCGTTTAGGGATGTGTGCTTCGAGGGGGTGCTGGCGGTCGCCGTGCTTCACCACGTCTACGGTAGGTGTAGGAGGGTGGAGGGGCTTAGGGAGCTAGCCCGCGTCATTAAGCGGGGCGGTACTTGCGTGGTTACGGTGTGGTACAAGTACTATCCGCGCAACCTAGCTAGGGCGATCTCCTCGCTGCTGAGGGGGATGGCGTGGGGTGACGTGATGGCGCCCTGGAGGAGGGGCGGCAGGGTGTTACAGCGCTACTACCACCTGTACTCTAAGAGGGAGCTCGAGGAAGACTTAAGGAGGGCTGGGCTGAAGGGCGAGGTCTTCCTCTGGGACCCGCGTAGGAGGCTGTTTAAGAGGAACGTCGCGGCGGTCTTTAGGGCTTAGTCCACACCTTTATCGTGCGGGCTGCTACGTCCTCTAGGTAGGCGTCGAAGCCCCCAACTCTTAGCGTCCGCCCGTCATCTACTTCGAGGAGGAAGTTGTAGACCCCCTCCTCAGCGTCCATCGTTACATCGCGCACCCTACCCCTGAGCTTGCAGCTTCTGCCCTCCTTGATCTCGTAGCCGTCCACCTCGGCGTAGACCTCGTAGCCGTCCTCCAAGAGGTGCTTGATGTCGAGCAGCGCTAGCCTGTGGCATGTATAGACCTGAGGTGCTCCGATGCTTGGGTAGTCGTTGAAAGGTCTAGCTATTAGCCACTGCCTCACGAAGTTGTGCATGAACAGGTCTACTAGGCTTAGCTCGTTGATCAGTAGCGCGTAGCTCTCAAGGCCTAGCGAGCTTAGAAGGGCGTGCTGTATGTAGAGGCACTTAGCCATGTCGACTATGAGGACGAGGTCACCCTTCCTTCCCAGCCTAACCCTCCCAACTCGTGATGCCTCCTCAATCGCGCTTTCGGGCTTGTGGGGCTGGAGTAGTAGGATGAACGTTGAGACCCCCCTGGCGCGTGCTATTCTGAGGGACTCTACTATGCTCGGGAATATCGGACAGGAAACGCTAAGTAGTATCTCGTGCCTCGCGCTCCCTATCATATCCTGTATGACCTCAGCTATGTTCCTATGGCCTCTAACAAGCCATATAGGCGGTGCGGCGGGCTTGAAAGGATGGGCTACTACCCTTGATAGGACTCTGACTAGCCTATCCCTCCTCTCCCTTAGGTCCCTTAGGACCCTCTCGAGCGCCTTCTCGGGCTCAACCGCCTTATAGACCTTAGGCCTGCCGGGCTGCTCGACTACGAAGCCCTTCTGCACGAGCTTCTCCAATATCCCGTAGAGCTGAGCGGCGTGTAGGCCCATTACGCGGGCTAGGGCGGTCGCGGTCGCCTCCCTAAAGGATAGAAGCGTTACGTACGCCTTAGCCTCTAGGGTCGTTAACCCGAACGCCTCCAAGTCCCTGAGGACCTTATCCTCATTGTCAGCTAGCACGCTACCACCAGCGTTGTTTTTAGGCTAGGAGCCGGAGCCTCTATACGTGTTTTGCTCCATCGTTAGACTATAAGCTGTTCAGTCTTTGCATCGAATAAGTGTACTTTTCTAAAGTCGAAGGATACCCACACCTCCTCGCCCATCTCGACCCTGAAGTCGGGGCTCGCGAGGGCCTTTAACATGACGTCCTCCTTTACTAACGTTAATACGACCCTATCGCCCAGCGGCTCCGACACGTAGACCGTGAACTCCAGCGCTCCCGGCACTTCCTCCCTAGATACCTTAACGTCTTGGGGCCTGACGCCGAACACTAGGTCGCTCCTGCCCTTAACAGCCTCCGCGAGGTCCGGCGGTAGCTTGAGCTTGAAGGGGCCGAAGTCCAGCACCCCTTCTTCGAGAAGTGAGCACTCGAGGAGGTTCATCGGCGGGCTCCCGATGAAGCCCGCAACGAACAGGTTAGCCGGCCTATTATATAGCTCATCTGGGGTCCCGACCTGCATTATCCTACCCTCGTTCATCACGGCTATCCGGTCGGCCATGCTCATCGCCTCAACCTGGTCGTGGGTTACGTAGACCGTCGTGCAGCCGAACTCCCTCTGGATCCTCTTGAGCTCAGCCCTCATGTACACCCTTAGCTTAGCGTCCAAGTTAGCTAGCGGCTCGTCGAGTAGCAGGACGGAGGGCTCTATCATAAGGGCCCTAGCGAGGGCGACCCTCTGCTGCTGCCCGCCGCTGAGCTCGTGCGGCTTCCTGTCCAACAGATCTCTTATCCTCAGGAGGTCGGCTATCTCATAGACCCTCCTCTTTATCTCCTCCCTTGGGAGCCTCCTAACGTACGCTGGGAAGGCTATGTTATCGAACACGTTCATGTGGGGGAATAGGGCGTAGCTCTGGAACACCATCGACACGTTCCTCCTCTGCGGGGGCACAAACACGGACTTCCCGTCGTCTACTAGCTGGTCGCCGAAGTATATGCGGCCCCTAGTAACCCTCTCGAGCCCCGAGATCAGCCTAAGGGTCGTAGTCTTGCCGCAGCCACTGGGGCCTAGCAGCACCATGAACTCGCCATCCCTAACCCTAAGCGTCATCTCGTTGACAGCGACTACCTTCTCGAAGACCTTCGTCACCGAGTCGAGGAATATCGAGACCAAGCCCACCACCTACCTAACCTCGAGCTTCCCTAGCCTGATCTTCATCAGGTGCTCCCTGAACGCGTAGTAGACGAGGATAGGGGGTATCGCATATATCACGGATAGGGCGCACGCCGACCCGTAGTCTATCGCCAGCCCTATCTCGCCAGGGTTGTGGACGAATATCGAGGCAAGGCCGAGGGAAATGGGATAGAGGGGCTCCGAGTATATCATTATCAGCGGTACCGTAAAGTTGCCCCACCCGCTCAGGAAGCTGAGGAACGCTATCACCGCCAACCCAGGGCCCGCCGCCGGTAGAACCACGCGGAAGAGCGTCGATAGGTAGCTGCAGCCGCAGATCCACGCCTGCTCCTCTAGCTCCTTAGGTATGTGATCGAAGAAGCCCTTGATGATCCAAATCTGAGTGGGTATTGTGCCAGAGGCTATGACCAGCGATACGCCTAGCAAGTTATCGATTAAGCCGAGCTGTCTAGCCAGCCTGTAAATCGGCAGCATCTTAGCCGTCATCGGCATGAACCCTATGAGGAGTATAGCGGTCATCAGCAGGTCCTTGCCCCGGAACCTTAGCCGCGAGAGGGCATAGCCAGCTGGGGCGCTTAGCGCGACCGTTATCACCATCGTGGCGAACCCTATGAACAGGCTATTAGCTATCCACCTCGACGTGTAGACTGGGTGCATGGCGGTCTTAGTGCCCCCGACCACCCTACCGGTTATAACATTCACAAAGTTGTCGAGCGTTAGCCTCTCAGGGATCTCGAGGTATGGGCTCCCCTTAGGGCTCAATGCGGTCACGAATAGCCACACTAAGGGGGAGAGGACGTAGGCGAACAGACAGAGTAGCACGACGTAGCCTATTGCGGTAAAGCTTGGCTCGGCTATTCTCTTAAGAAATCCCCTCCTCCTCACGCCGAGATAACGAACATCGTGGTTACCGAGGTTAAGCCAAGAAAAGATGCCTTTTTCCAAGTTCTCCCCAGCATTACCGAGAAAAAGATGTCCACGA
>CAZAZN010000064.1:0-7516 GCA_964489665.1 uncultured Thermofilaceae archaeon | reverse complement strand
GGCCTGCCTCTCTATCAGGCACCCCTCGGGCGTGTAGAAGTAGCACCTGCCCCCTTCCTCTATGGCTAGGTCGTAGATCAGGACCCTACCCACCCTGTGGACCCTAACCTCCCTAGAGGGGAAGTCCATCGGTATCCCCAGCTTATCCATGATCCTGAAGATCTCGTCCTTGAAGGCGAAGGCCCCGCTATCCATTACGCAGCACCTCCCGCACTTAACGCACAGCATCTTGTAGGCGTCCTCGACCTCGCTAGCCGGCACCCTCTCGAAGATGTCGTCCCTGATGTCGACGCGAGGTATCCTGAACACGGGCCTAAGCTCCCTCCTCCTCGGGAAGTAGAAGGTCCCATAGAAGAAGCTCTTGTACTTGCACGCCTTGTATAGGAGGAATAGGTCGTAGCTCTCCTCGCCCGTAGGCTCCAGCAGCGCGTAGTACGGCATTTTAGCTAGACGGGGACCGCGCAGCTTAATACCTTCCGCCAGCTCCCACCTCCCTCATCCTCTCGTAGAACTCCAGCGGTTTTAGCTCGCTAAATCCGCCGACCTCTAAGGCTAGGAACGTCCTGATATCGAGGCACAGGTGGCACTTCGACACGTACCCCTTGCCCCGCTCTCTGTAGCCGTGTTCCACGGCGAGGTCGTAGAGGCTCCGAATGTCGGTGGCTAGCGCCTTCAGGACGGGCTTATCGTCTAGGTCTACGCCCGCCACTACCTCGTCCAGCCTAGCGGCGTCTCCCAGCGAGATACCGGCGCAGTAGCCGGGTATGTAGTTTCGGAAGCAGTCCACGTGCACGTGCCAGGGCCTCGTGAGCTCGTACAGGCAACTCTCCCCGAAGAAGGCCTTAGCCGGATAGCGCCTGTACAGGTGCCCGACCGTGTAGGGGAGCCTGCCCATGGGCAGCAGTATGGACGGGTTAAAGCCCGCTAAGAGGGCTCTGGGATCGCGCCGGCTAGCCTCCCTAAGGTAGTCCTCGAAGCTAAGCGTGCCCTCAACCCCTAGCCTTAGCAGGAGGTCTAAGTACACAGGGTGGTAGACCATAGCGTTCCCGCGCCCGAAGACCTCGTAGGCGGCCCTTAAGCCAGCCAATATCCTCTTGAGGGGCACGTGCTCAACGACGAAGGGGTTAGCGCTTACCAGGACCCCCTCGAGGCCCAGCTCCCTGAGCTCGCTGAACCTCTCCCTTGCAATATCCTCGTTAACGCACCAGTAGCAGTTGGTCTCGACGAATACGGAGGGGTAGCCAAGCTCCTCGGCTAGCTTAACGGCTTCTTTGAGGAGCTCGTAGTTTAGGAACGGCTCGCCGCCGGTGAAGTGGAGCCCCTCGTTAATGCCCACGTAGCCCTTGGGCGACGCTGGGACTACGCATGGCGCTAGCGCCTCGAGGACTATCCTTAAGTCGTCGACGCTCATCCACCTGTTGCTCCACTTTGGCGAGCAGGCGTACATGCAGTGCCTGCACTCGCCGGTGCACTTGTACGAGAGGAGGATGCCTGCGGACGTGGGGGGCTTTACGGGGAGGATGACTACCGCCAGCTTACCCACCCATCTACTATTATTACATGCAGTATCCATGGCCATTAGCGTCAAGGTAATAACGGTGTTTTTTCAATGGAAAGACGGTGGTCGAGGTTGTGTCGCGCGCTTGGCGCGTCGAGCTCGTCCCGATCGATAGGCTTAGGGGGCACGAGGAGGTCGTTCCGTCTAAGGTTAGGGCGTTAGCCGCTAGCATAGCTCGGGACATGGTGGTTAGGCGGCCTATTCTCGTCGACGTTAAATACTTTCGTGGTGCTGGATGGGCAACATAGGCTTGCGGCGCTGAAGGCGCTGGGGGCTAAGCTCGTGCCAGCGTTCCTGGTGAACTATAGGTCCCCTTGGGTTAAGGTGAGCTCCTGGAGGCCGGGGGTGAGGGTTAGTAAGGAGATGGTGATCGAGGCGGGCCTCTCAGGTAGGAAGCTGCCGCCTAAGACTAGTAGGCACGTAGTCGAGGGGGTTGAGGTGCCGGAGGTTAACGTCCCTTTGGAGGCGCTGGGGGTCAAGGTTAGGAGGTTAGAGCGCATTAGGGGTGGTGGCCGCGAGGCTCCTCCCAAGGTCTAGGGTTAGGCTGGCTAGGGCGATCGGCCTAGCCGAGTACTGGGATGCTTTAGCGAGGCTCGTCGAGGAGTGGTCGGTTAAGGAGCCCGTGGTCGCGGAGCCCAGGGGGGAGGGCTACGTCGTAGTGGAGGGGAGGAGACGTTCGCGGCGCTTGACGCGCTTGGAGTAGCTGAGGTGCCAGCCGTCCTACCCGGGCGAGGAGCGGGGAGCTGGGTCGGTATCGCTTGACGAGCTAGGGGTATACGACGAGGTAAGGGGCGACCCCTTAAGGGTGTTCGATAGCGCGCTAGAGCTGCTGTACAGGGAGTGGCCGACGCCGCTCGTGAAGCTTAGGTCGCTATCTAGCGGTAGGGTGAGGGTGTGGGTTAAGCTCGAGTGGTATAACCCGTTCAGCAACAGCATTAAGGACAAAGCGGCGTGGTACATGCTCGCTAGGGCCCTCGAGAGAGGCGTTAGGATTAGGGCCCTCTACGAGGCTACCTCGTCTAACACTGGGCTAGCTCTCGCGGCCCTTGCAGCTATATACGGCGCGAAGGCTAGGCTCTACATCTCAGCGACTGTCCAGCGGGCTACGGACGTCCTGTTAAAGGCGCTCGGAGCGGAAGTCGTCAGAGTTCCCGTGGAGCTTACGGTTGAGGCCTTGAGGAGGGTTGAAGGGGACGCTAGGCGCGACGGCGCGGTACACCTAAACCAGTTCGAGAACGACGCTACTTCCTAGCTCACGTCAGGTTCACCGCTAAGGAGTTAGACTACCAGCTGAGGCGTAGGGGGATTAGGATAAGCGCTATAGTCGCTGGCATAGGCACCTCGGGGCACTTCAGCGCCCTATCCTTCTACTTCAAGAACAGGCTTCGGGGCCGCGTGCGCGCGTACGCCGTCCAGCCCACTCCAGGCGAGAAGATCCCGGGGCTTAGGCGCGTTGAAACGGGCATAAAGTGGGTAAGGCTAGTCGAGGTCGACGGAGTGGTGGACGTTACGCTTGAGGAGGCGGTAGAGGGAGTGCTTAAGGTCGCTCGGAGGGAGGGGCTCCTAATAGGTCTTAGCTCGGGAGCCGTGGTAGCCGTACTCGGCAAGCTCTCGGAGAAGCTGGCTGGAGACGTCGTGCTGATCTTCCCCGACTCTGGCTTCAAGTACGTGGAACAGCTTAGCAGGCACCTGCGCTAGCGAGGCTAGGGCGCGGCTAGCGCTAGGCTTCGAAGGGCTAGAACCTCGCGGTAAACCCCCTCGACCATGCCGGCTACTACGTCCCAGTCGTAGCGTGCGACGGCTAACCTCCTCGCGCTAGCCCCCACGGACCTAGCTAACTCTAGGTCGGAGAGGAGGAGGGTGAGGGCCTCTGCGAGCTCCCCAACGTCGCCAGGCCTCACCAGCAGCCCTGTCTCCCCGTGAACTACCACCTCGGCTAGCCCTCCGCAGCGGGACGCTACTACGGGTAGGCCTGAAGCCATCGCCTCCAGCGCCGTTATCCCGAACGCCTCGGCATAGAGACTCGGCATCGCCAGCACAGTAGCCCTCCTGTAGGTTGAGGGCAACTCTTCGTGCGGCACGAAGCCTAGAAACACGGCCCTGACCCCGAGCCTCCTAGCGAGCTCCTCCAGCGGCCTCCTCAGCGGCCCCCTCCCCGCCACCACCAGCTTAGCCTCCTTAACCTCCCTCTGCACCCTCTCAAAGGCCCTTATCAGCACGTGAACCCCCTTCCTGTGTACCAACCTGCCCACGAACAGCGCTATGGGCTCATTGCACGGCTCCTTTGAGGGCTTAAACCTGCGCGTGTCAACGCCGTTTGGAATCACGTAGATCGGCCCCCTATATATCCTCGAGATAAACCTAGCCGCCGCCCTGCTAACGGCTATGATAGCCTTAGCCTTGGAGAGAAGGCGGCTGAGTGGAGCTAGGAGGGGAGTTACTAGGTGGGGTGCAGGCGCTAACGTATGGTTCGTCAGGACGCAGGGAATCCGCTTCCTTTCCGCCTTAACGATGGAGGCAAGTGGAGTGGGCGCGAAGGCGTGGTGGGCGTGGACTACGTCGAACCCGCTAAGCCCATCCCACGCTACGGGCGGCGCGTGGGGGACTGGGAGGAGGCGCTTTAGCCTCACGACCCTGAAGCAGCTGCTTAAGGGCTCGCCAGACGGGGTGAAGACCACTACCTCGTGCCCCCTCCTCGCTAGTGCCTCAGCTAGGCCCACTACGTGGGCGGCAACCCCGCCAACGTCAGGGTAGAACCACTCGGTAACGAGGGCAACGCGCACCTTAACCACCCAGCGCGGGTATGGCGAAGCACGCCGCTACGTAGAGGTCAATGAGCCTGGCAGGACGCCCTACACAGCTCGCGCGCAGATAGGCGGCTAGGGCCGTAGCCCCTAGAGGAATTAGCCAGGGACAGCTTAACGCCCTTAAGGATCCCAGCGCTACGCTAGCGGCCGCCAGCGCCTTAGTCAGCAGTTCAGCCCTCCTCGAGCCCAGTAGGACGACCGTCGTTAGGCAGCGGCTAGCCTCGTCGTAGTCTAAGTCCTCGACCTCGTTCCTAAGCTCTAGGAACGCGGAGTAGAAGGCGGCGAGGGCTAGGGCGACGGGGTCCATGGGAGCTCGAGCTGAGAGGGCTCCCATCAGGACTAGGAGAGCTCCGAAGAACAGGGAGTGTGAGATCACGTCTAGGGGAGGCTTACACTTCAGCCTAGGCGGGAGGGAGTAGGCTAGCGAGAGGAGTAGCGATAGTAGATAGGCTGGGAGCACGCTGGGTAGCAGTGCCGCCGTTAAGGCGGTGCCCACGGCGGCTACGAGAAAGGTGGCGAGTAGCCCGACCTCGCGGCTTAGCGCGCCTCGAGCTATCGGGTTCCTAAACACCTTGTTAGGGTTCACGGCATCGCACTCGGCGTCGCCGACGTTATTAGCTATGTAAGTCGCCGCCATGAAGGGGGCGAAGGCTACTAGGACCCCTTTAAGCGTTGCTAGGCTAGCTAAGCTCCTTAGCCCCCCACCTAAGGCGCCAGCCAGGAATAAGCCTAAGTAGCTCCTCCACTCCCCCACCCTCATGCAGTAGAATACTTCCCTCATCCCAACACCCCAGCCTCGCTATTTTTATAATTTTGAAAACTAGATAAACATGGTGCTCCCAATTGCTCGGACCAGCTGAGGAGCAGCTCCTGGACATGCTCTCCCTACTCACGCGTAGCCTAGGCCTAGGGGAGACCGCCGGTAAGGTGTGGGGCACCCTAGCGCTCGTAGGACGCCCCATGACGCAGTCTGAGATAGCTAGGCTCACCGGCTATAGCTTGCCGATAGTTAGCACCGCCATCTCAGCCCTCGAGAACTGGGGCTTCGTTGTTAGAGCCGGTAGGAGGGGTAGGGCTAGGCTGTACAGGGCGTCTAGCACGATACTCGACATCCTAGAGAACTTCCTTAACACACTGCTGGATAGGCGGCTTAACCCGCTGGCCAAGTTCCTCCGCGAGAACCTCTCGTCGTTTAAGCCCGAGTACAGGGAGGGGGCGGCTAGGCTCCTAAAGGAGTATGAGAAGGCGAGAGCCCTCGTTAGGCAGATGATCCAGCTAGCTAGGGATTTCAGGAAGAGTGCTGTCGCGCTAGCTGAGGCTTAGAGCAAGTTTTAAGTCTCTTAATTGGGGCGTTAGCGGGCATGGTTAGGCGGACTAAGATCATCGTCACCGTAGGGCCTTCGTGCTGGGACGTCGAGGTGCTTAAGAAGCTCGTGAGGGAAGGGGCCGATGCGTTTAGGGTGAACTTCGCCCACGGAGACGAGGGCGTCTGGAAGAGGATAGTCGGGGTCGTTAGGGAGGCTGACGAGGAGGGGGTTAGGCCGCTTATAGGCGACCTCCAGGGACCCGTCGTCAGGCTAGGCGAGCTAGAGGACATGGAGGTTAGGAAGGGGGAGAAGGTCTATGTGGTTAGGAGGGAGAGGGGGGACGCTGAGGCTAGGGAGGTGCCACTGCCCGAGGGCGTGGTGTTCAAGCACGTTAGGGAGGGCGACGTGCTGCTGATAGAGAGCGGCAGGGTATCGCTAAGGGTTGACGAGGTCTCCGGCGACACGCTGTCCTGCACGGTGCTAGTCGACGGCGTGATTAGGGGAGGGAAGACGTTCGCCATTAAGGGCAGGGACCTACCGCTTCCCGCGCTCACGCCCCGCGACATCGAGGCTGTTAGGTTCGCGGTTAAGGAGGATTTCGACTTCGTCTCCCTATCCTTCGTTAAGTCCGGAGGGGACGTCGAGAAGCTTAAACAGCTGCTGGTCGACCTCGGCGCCGGGCAAATTAGGGTCATAGCTAAGGTGGAGACTCGCAGCGCCGTCAAGAACATAGACTCTGTCGTCGAGGCCGCGGACGCGGTGCTCGTAGCTAGGGGCGACCTAGCGATATACTTTGACCTCGAGTCCATGCCCGTGCTGCAGAAGAGGATAGCCTCCGCCGCTAGGGCCCGCGGCCGCTCCGTGATCATAGCGACCCAGCTCCTCGATTCGATGGTTAACAACCCGGTGCCGACTAGGTCCGAGGTCGTGGATGTGTACACGGCTGTTAGGGATGGGGCCGACGCCCTCCTCCTAGCCAACGAGACCGCGGTCGGCAAGTACCCTGTCGAGAGCGTAGCGTGGCTCTCCAGGATAATCGAGAGAGCCGAGGTAGAGGCGCCTAAGCCCCCGGAGCTCGAGGCTAGAACCCTGTACGAGGCCGTGGCGAAGGCGGCGGTCGCTATAGCGGACCTCCTAGGAGCTAAGGTGTTAGCCTACAGCTCCCGGGGGAACACGGCCAGGAGGCTAGCGATGCACAGGCCCAGGAGCGAGGTACACGTATTCTCCTCGAACCCCAAGGTGGTTAGGCAGATGAACCTACTCTGGGGCGTAACCCCCCACGCCTGCGACTTCGAGAAAGGAGACCCGAAGCTCTTTGAGAAGATGCTAGTCAAGGCTAGGGAGATAGGGCTACTATCCTACGGCGACATAGCCGTGCTAACCGCTGGGGCTAGGGAGGGCGCCACCGACATGATCAGAGTTGAGAGGGTGCTAGTCGAGCCTAAGGGGCGTTAGGAACCGTTTTTACGGGGCTGGCGCTAGTGGGCGTCGATGCGGCCGGTGGTTGCCGTTCACGGGGGCGCTGGTAGGCCGTCGATGAGGCTTAAGGAGAGGGAGGGGAGGCTTAGGAGGGAGCTTAGGAGCGCCGTTGAGGAGGGGCTTAAGGCGCTTGCTAGCGGGAACGCCCTAGACGCGGTGGTCGAGGCGGTTTCGTACATGGAGGGGTGCGGGGAGTTCAACGCGGGTAGGGGCTCGGTCCTCAACCTAGCCGGGGAGGTCGAGATGGATGCGGCTGTGATGTGGGGGCCCGACTTGTCGTTCGGGGCTGTCGCGGCCGTGAGGAGGTTCTGGAATACGGTCAGGCTCGCTAGGGCCGTGATGGAGGAGACGGACCACATACTACG